>CAJCJB010000075.1 GCA_903970545.1 Candidatus Saccharimonadota bacterium
GCTTCTATAATCTGTTGCATGTAACTGTGTTAAATCAATTTTGTGTTCAGTTGGTTTATATTCATATAGATGAGCAGTATGTATTTTATTATCAAATAAAGTCAGTGTGGCGCGTTTGGCATCTGTTATTTTTGTGGTTAACTGAGTTAATACACGCTCTATCAAATCATTTTTCTCGGTTGCTTCTAAAATTATTTGCTTTACCTCGTTCAGTAGTTCAAGTTTTTCCGAATACTGTTGTATGCGCTTATTCTTCTCTTCAATTTGTTGCTGAGCTTCTCTGCGCTCCGTAACATCTCTGCATATTACCTGAAAACCGATTACTTTGTTATCATTATTTTCATCATGCGAAAGTTTGGAAGATTGCCCTACCCATATTTCCTTTCCGCTTTTGGTAATAATAGGTATTTCTATATAACTTTCTTCGGCTTGCTCAGCAACCTGTTTAAGATAAAATTGACTGGTTTCTTTTACATAATCTTTCCTGACTAACTTATTAAAACGCATGTTCAATAATTCTTCATTTGTAAATTCTGTTACACGTGCCGTAACTTCGTTTACATAGGTAAAGAAACCATCTACATTAGTTGTATATATAATATCACTGGCCGATTCTACAATGTGCTGATAGCGCTCTTCTATTTCTTTTTTATCAGTAATATCAATTCCTATCCCTACAACAAGGTTGTTCTCAAAATAACTATTCTCCCATTGTATCCATCGCGGTACCCCTTTTTTATCTACAATACGTTCAACCGAATTGCGATCCATGTTTTTTGCAACAACACTCTCTTTTACCTTTTGATTATATAAAGGGTCTTCCGAACGTATTTTCCACCAACCGTTTCCTAAGAGTTCTCTTTCGGTATATCCTAGAATCTGTTCAAAATTCTTAGAAGCAAACACAATATCTCCGTCTTTATTGGAAGCAATTACTAAAGAGTTTCCTGTATTGATAGTAGTATCGGCAAAAAATAAACGGTCGTATAAATTTAACTGAACCTGTATACTTATAAGTGTTAGAATAAGAGAAGATAATATGGGCATAAAAAATATGCCCGGACTACACATGGGGTTTTTAACTGTAAGAATCAAAAATGTACTGGCAAGCATTATAAACGTTGCATAAATAATAAAGGGTTGTTTTTTACTGATAATAAGATGAGACATATTAATGGTTAGTACCATGCCCACAAGAAAATAAGGTGCAATGTTTGAGAGGTAGGTCATTAGTAAATATAATGCAGACAATAGATACATGGCAATTAACAACACATGCTTTCCATTCTTTTTTATAAACGTCGATACGTATGTAAGCATCATCAGAATAAGTACAAGCATTCCTGTTACTAACTGACATAACAACTTAATATCATAATCATCATTAATTGCTGAGTATACAAATGCATTTATCGGAATTAATATAGCTCCGCAAGCCAATATTATACGTGTATTGGGTAAATTATAGCCTACATCAGATGATTTTATCAAGTCATCCTGATAACTTTTAAAGAAGCGAATTAAGAAGGCAACAATAGAAATTAACAGAGCAAGTACTAAGGCTAAGAAAGTATTTGTTTTCCAAAAAGGGGCTTCTATTTCAAAAGAAAAATCCGCAGGAGCACTCCAGTTAGTTCCGTCAGAAGATACAGAAACAAAGAAGGTATATTTTCCATCCGTTAAATTTGAATAGATGGCGTGGTTTGTTTTATCTGTATAAATCCATTTAGTATCAAAGCCTTCTAATTTATATTTTAAGTAGTATCTGTTATCTCCTAATGAATTAAATATTTCAAAGTAAAAAGTTAAATCATTCTTGTTATAATGAAGTTTAAGTTGCTCAGGCATATTAGCTTTGCTATTAAACTTATACCCTATGCGCTGCCAGTTGGTAGTATCATTAAATAATTGCACCGCAGTAAGTTTTACAGTCAACCCTTTTAATACATCGCCAGTTTCAACTTGTTTATATACCAATAACCCTTTACTTGTACCTAAATAAAAATTATTGGGGGTGCCACAGACAAGGGAGCCCGGTAAAAATTCGGCATTGTTTCTATTAAAGCTTTCTACTAAGGAATTTATTTTAATTTCATTTGATTCAAATAAAACTTTATACAAACTGTTTGATGAACTTATATAAATTTCATTATCGTTAATAGCTGTTACTGCTTTAATTACCAAACTTCGTAAACCTTGCTTACGCTCTACCTGGTCTAATGTTTTTGAATTTTTATTGTATTTGAATAAACCATAACCATTAGTAGCAGCAAATAGGTAATTATCGCTACATGAAATAGAATAAACTACCGATTCTGATAACTGATTGTCTTTATCTGTAAGCTTAGAGGTTTCTTTATCTTTGCTGTAAAACAATCCTTTGCTGGTGCCTGCCCAAATAATCCCCTTATCAACAGCTATGCAATTAACAGAAAGTGAATTGAGTTGCGAAGAAAAGCTTTGTAGAGATTTTGTTTTAAAACTATAAATTAATAAGCCTTGTTTTTGTGTACCGATGAGTAAGGCAGTATCACTTAAAAACTTGATAGATAAAATCTGAGCGTTTGTTTTTATTTGATTGATTGATTTTTTTGTTGCACAATCATATATATCAATTGTAGAATAAGAATGTCCTAAGGCTATTTGGTTGCTATAGGCATTAAAATCTGCACAGATAATGTTTTCGGTTTTTTGTTCATAGAACGGAGAAATGTTTTTTCCATCAAAGAAGCAAGCACCCCCAGAAGTGCATAAAAGCCATTGATCATTATTTAAGGGAATAATTTGCCGACAGTTTGCTGCAGGTAAATTTTGTTTGGTATTATAAAGTAAAAAGGTTTCGTTTAATAAAATAGAAACTCCTAAAGAGGCTGTTCCGCACCAAATATTACCGTAGTTATCAGTGGTGGCACATAACAGGTTGTTTTCGGGTAAGCCATTTTCTTCCGTAATTACTTCAAAATCTTTCTCGTTGTATTTTACCAATCCACCTCCATACGTGGCAAACCAAATGTTTCCTTTTTTATCTGCGTGAATATCGCTGGTATAAGCCAACCAATCGGCCTTGTTGCCTTCAAGCCAAACAGGGGTTTTAAAATTATATTGCATGATACCATGTCCTGTAACGCTTACATAAATCTTTGAATCAAAATAAGATTCTATATCTTTTATCTTTTCATTTCTTAACTCATCATAAATTCTTTGGTGGGTAGTAACCAAACTGTTATTGGTAGTGTTGATAGCATAGATGCCGCTTCCGTCGGTACCGAGCCAAAGCTCATCTTCTTTTTTATGGTAATAGCCACAAGTAATGTTTTCTACATCTATTTTTAAATTGGTAAAAAGCTGCGAGAATTTATTGTCTTTAAACTGCCAAACACCAACGGTGGTAAGCACATAGACTAACGAATCAGACACGGGAACAATTTTATTGATAAACACCGAGTTTGTTTTGCTAAACAGCGGATACTCTTCGGTATAGTTACCTATGCACTTGAAAATAGACCTATTGGTAGAAAACCAAACATTGTTTTGACTTTCGGCAATAGAGGTAATGGGGCGAGAGAGTGATACGGGGTTGACAGCATAAATATCTATAAAGCTTTTGCCGGCGTATTTCCTAATTCCTTCGTTGGTGCCAATCCAAATATAACCTTCCTCATCCTGATAAATACAATTTACCTGAGAACTTGGTAAACCATCACGTAGGGTAATGTTAGAGAAATTAAACTCCTGAGCATTTGCAATAGAGATAAAAAGTAATAGGTGGCAAATAAAAAGTATTAATTTATATAAATGCCTAAACCCCAAGTTCATAAAAGCAAACATACAATTAAGATTTGAAAATTAAGTATATACACTAAAAATTAGGTAAGTGAAAGTTACCTTATGGTATA
>CAJCJB010000076.1 GCA_903970545.1 Candidatus Saccharimonadota bacterium
AAAAATGATGCAAGCTTACATCATCTATCAAGTAATATAACATATTAATACTTTCATATATATATCCGGAATAAATATTAATTATAGCCTTTCTGTATTTCAAAGTTAATTCCGTATAAAAATCATAATTATCATGATATATTTCTTCCTGCTCAGTTTTTAAACCCTCTGTTTTATTTAGTGCATAAAATAATTGAGCCTTTGTAAGTAAAAATTTAAAAGCCAAACAATAGTTATTATAAAGCAACCATGTTTTACCTTGCCTATTTATCGTTTCTAAATATTTATCTGCTTTTTTAAGTTGATTTATTTTACTATAATATTCCAGCCAAAAATAATCAACAACCAACCTATAGTACTTTAGTTGTTTATCATTAGGGTAACTATTGGTTATTTCTTCACACCTCTTGATAAGATCTTCCATATGCTCCTCATCAGACATTTCAATATCAGCAAATAGCTGACATTGAATTAAAATAAAGTTCTTAATTAACTCAAACCTATGAGATTGATTTAATGAATAAATACCTTCTATTTCTTTTTTAAGAAGAAAAATTAATTCTTTATCGTCATTGCAACGAGAAAAAAAGTAATTAGCAAGTGTTTTATTAAAATTAAATAATAAATCTTCAGCTTTTTCTAACGCAACTGTATACGCAATTTGTTTATTATATAATTTAGAATAATGATAATACTTATCTGAATGAAAATATATTTTTTTTAAAATGCTATATACATTAATAAGTTCTTGGGGGATATCATTATCAATATATGTTTTTTCTAATTTATGAAGTATAGCTATACTTGTTTCGCGGGGATAGTCATACAGGTATTTTGTTAAAGGATTGGTTTCTTGAACATTATTTTTTTCTACTAATAACTCTTGTATTTTATCAAATAGCCTTGATTTTAAAACATTAAATGATCCTTCATTACATCCGGTAGATTTTCTTAACTTTTCTTCCGGAAGTATATTCTCGCGATAAGATATCAGTACAGTTAAAAACTTTTTCGAATCATTTTCTATTAAAGAAGATTCTATTTGCCCAAAATCTTCATCGCTCAATTGCTCAATAATCTTCCTCAATTTATCCATAAAGAAATTTATGCAGATTATAATTTCAATAACCCCATATCCAAATATAACTAATTTAAACTAATAATTAGTAAATAATCAATCATTTTTTAAAATTACATACGTAACTTTTTTTCAAAAATTGAAAATAATTATAAAAGAATATTTATTTTAAATGTTAAAAAGGCTTTCTTCGTTTAAAGGCTTATTTATAAAAGAGACTTTATCTCCATATCGGGAAACAATCTCTTTATCACGGGGGCTAATAGAGGAAGTAAGAATAACCAGATTGGTTCTGTCTTTTATGTTTTGTGGGAATTTCATAAACTCGTCTATAAACTGAAAACCATCCATAAGCGGCATATTAATGTCGATAAAGATTACCCGGGGGATTATAGATTTTAATGATTTTTCAGCTGTCATTATGTTTTTAAAAAACTCCAGTGCACTTATCCCGTTTGTATTAACATATATAGTTTTGGAAAAAAAACAACTTTCAATAACTTTTTGATTTATGAAATTATCTAATTCATTGTCATCTACCAGCATAACTGATTGATATTTATAACTAGGTTCTTTTCTATTAATGGGTTTTTTCATAACAGGACAATTTTTCGTTATAAAAGTACTCATTCTTAAGTTAACTTAAATAAGTTATGGGATGTAATAATTATAATATTATTATTACATGCGTAATAAATATTAATTAAATTGTTTTTACACTTAAAGAAGAGGTATCGTAATTAGTATTGCAGGTAAAAATAGTATTAGAATCAAAATATATTACAGTTTTTTCTTGCATTGATTGCTTACTCGTAATAAATCTTAATAACATAGGGTATTGCTGTGCCTTTGCAGAGCTTATACCCAGTTGAAAACAACTTACACAGAAACCAATTTAGTTATTGGTTTCTGTGTAAGTATTTCTTTTTTCGTTTTCATGACCTTTACTATTTTAGATTGATAGTTCTATTCCCAAACACTTTTTTAGTTTTTTATCATCTTAATGGTTGTAGCATACCCCCCTTCATCAGAAAGATTTAAGAAATATGCTCCGGCTGAAATTTCGCTCATGTTTTCAAAATTTATCTGGTTTACTCCCTGATTGCAAGAAAATGTGGTTTCTGAAATAAGTTTACCATCTAAGCTAATGATATGTGCTTTTACAGTTGTGCTTTTATCACAATTAATGGCAAGAGTAAAGTTTGCAGAGAAAGGGTTAGGGCTAATTCCGCTAACTTTGATAACACTATTTTTATTTGCAATACCTAAAGCGTTACTTACAGTACCCACCATAAAATCATTTTGTCCACCTTGCGTTTGTACGGTGAATTTAGAATTTGACAAAGTAGCATTACTGATTGCCCAGTTATAAGAAGTCTGAATATTATTGTTTAACAAAACAAGTGATATAGGAGATGAAGAAGACTGAGAATTAGAAGATTGTCTGTTTCCTGCATTACAACTTGTAGATGCATAATAATACGTTACCCCATAAGAGCCACTTTGATAGCCAGGTATAAATATTCCATAATAATAAGAAGTACAAAAAGTTGATACACCTGTAGGAATTAAAGAATCAGCTGGCGCAGCATTAACTTCATAAACATATATTCCGGTTGTATTAAAATTTAAGCTATCAATGATAAGAGAATCACCATTTAGATTATTTACATACACAAATGAACCTGAGCCTGAGTTGGTAAGATAAGTAGTAGTGTCTCCAATGGGAGCGCCTCCATTTGTAATTGTTACGTTTGAGCAAATCCCTGAAACACTACCTTTTAAATCAAAAATAGTATCTGTATTCACAGAATCCATGTTCCAGTAATCATAAATTCCTTTGTTTACATTGTTTAATTTTTTACACATGAAATATTGAAATTGAGTACTATCTAATGCTCTGTTCCAAACAGAAACTTCATCAATCAACCCATTAAATTCATTGTTACCATTTAAACCGGCACCCATTGTGGTTTTGAATGTAGTATTGTATGCGTTGATATTTCCCCCACTAATAACAGGTGCACTGCCTTCTAAATGACCATTTACGTATATATTAACATTAGTGCCATCAAAAACGCCGGCAACATAATACCAATTTCCCTGTATTGGATTTGTAATGCTATTTATCGTAGTTTTTGAAAGAGAGTCTGTTTGGATGGTAAACTGAAAATTACTATTAGTTGCGTTATGCTGTAACCAGAATTGCCCATTATTTGAAACACTATCAGCTACAGACATGATAACAGCATTAGAATCTGCATTTGCTTTGTTACTCCAATTAATCCATGCACAAATACTCATTTTAGTATTATTACTTAATTGCAAATCATTATTTGGGAAATAAACAAGGCTATTTGTACCATTAAATGATAAACATTTATTTGATGGTTGAGCCATGCAACTTAATGTTAAAAGTAATCCGCAGCAGGCTGCAAGTGTTACTTTAAGAGCTGAGGTTTTATTGATTGAGTTTTTCATGGTTTTATTTTTTAAAGTTTAATTTATTTAAATCTGTTTTATTATTATTAAATACCAAATATTAAGGCGTTTATCATTCTATTTACTAAAGCGGCTGTATATTCCTTATTATGTTCAAAACAATCACAGGCTTTGTTATAACTTACAAGTGCAACCGGAAAATCAACATCATCATCATCAAAACATGCATATAAACTTTCGCTTATTAAGTTGGTCTCAAAGTTGAAAGCGTATTCGTTTTTTTCATTCATTGATTTCTCCGATGTATAAGTAGAAATGCTTACTGTTTTCGAGATATATCCGGCTTTTTCCACCCTAACTGCATACAACCTGTTTTTTTGAAGCGTAAACAAAAATGATTTTCTTGTGTTTAGTATTTGTGTTTCTATCACCTTATTATCCAATATGAGTTTGGCCATATAAACCCCATTAAAGTCTTTTACACTGCCATCAAATTTTCCTTTAACCTCAAGGCATTCTGAAGTATCTGACAGATTCTCTTTCTTTTTATCGGTGCTATACAAATTGCCGTACTCTTTACCATTAAGTATACTTGAAACAACAAAGCCTAATTCTTTATTTTTTGCAAAATAAGATTGTTGGCAAAATAAATTGCCTGCGGTTAAAATAAAGGCGCATGCCAATAGCAATACTTTTGCTTTGCATGGGTTAGTATGTGCTTTGCATTTGTTTTTTTGTGCAAACTCATTTACTGCTGCGTAAGTGAAGTTTTTTGTAGTTAAATGTTTCATGTTTATTTTTATTTATGGTTAATGAATAATCTCATAGCAAAACTACGCCGGTAGCACCGCGTACAGAATAGTTTGAAAGATGATAGTGGTGTAGTACAAATAAATAAGCCCGTGTAATACAAACAATGACAAGAGAAATACAAGCGGCTGAAGCGCTTTTCCAGTAAGTGTTTTACCGTTTTTTTGTTAAAATTGACCGCTTATCGAAAAAAGGATACCGTTTAAAAAGTTGATGTAATTCCAGCTCCAGAATGAGTTAACTTTACTAAACATTAACCAATAAAGGAGGTTTAAATATGCAAACACAGAACAACAAACCCACAAACTTTTAAAGCAGTTGCCAGTGCTCCTTTAAAAAAGCTTCTCTTTAAGGCTCAACACTTCACTACAGAAGAACGAACCGGAACTGTAAAAATCAATTACGTTCTCTAAAAAAACACAAATCATGAAAAAAATAACCAAAGCAGTTATACTTTGCACTGCAAGGGCATACGTTAGCTTAAACAAGCTTGCCCTAAAAGTAAAAAATGCCATGATACTGAATGCCAGTACATTTCCGGGTACTGCCACTTTAGTTGCTACACTTGGCACCGACCAGGCAAACTTTGCCACCTATATTGCGGGTGCTAAAGGAAACTCTACCGTTACTAACCAAAGGAACGAACTGGCTCCTACCATTTTAGCCGATTTGCAAGCCTTATTAATTCCGGTAAATGCAATAGCCAAAGGCAATACAGCCATCATAACCCTATCGGGTTTTCCTAACAGTGCCGACCCTACCCCACAATCCATCCCTGCACAGGTAGTTATTAAACGTATAGTTGACGGACCAACCACTTTAAGTGCTAAGATTTTTATCGAAAGCTTAAAGCAAAGCCGTTTAACTTATACCGTAAGAACTACTACAGTTGCCGGAGCGGGTGCAAACGATCCCAGTTGGAAAGTAGTTTTACAAACCACCAGTTCTCGTAAACTAATTATACCCAACCTTACCCATTTACAAGAGATATACATAGATGTATGTGCCAGCAATGCACACGGCACAGGTTTGTATAGCGACCCTATGGCCTTTAATGCTTAGTAAATAAAGCTATCCGGAAAATAGCCCAATGCGCATGATTCTTTGAATTATGCGCATTTTTTTGTCTTTACGTGGCATGAAAGCAATTTACATGTACATGAAAGAGAGTTACATGTACATGAAAGAAAGTTATATGTACATGAAAAAGAGTTACATGTACATGAAAAAGTGTTGCATATACATGAAAAAGAGTTGCATGTACATGAAAAAGAGTTACACGTACATGAAAAAGAGTTGCATGTAAATGAAAAAGAGTTGCATGTACATGAAAGAAAGTTGCATGTACATGAAAAAGAGTTGCATGTGCATGAAAGAAAGTTACCTGTGCATGAAAGGAACATACATGTATAGGGAGGAAGTATAAAACTTATGCCAAATTAGCCCCTATTGGTACCCCATTTTGATGTAAGATTTTTTAAGTTTTTGTATAAAATGGGTAAATATGTTTTTGTAGTTTAGACGTTCATTTATTCAATTTGAATATAAGTCAATAACAAGATGAAATGAAAATAACAGCAATACAACTTAATAACATTAGGAGTTTTAAATCAGTTCCAAAAACGCAACTTTCTCATAGCATTAATATTTTTATTGGAGCTAATAATGCAGGGAAATCTACTATTCTAAATTCTATTTTTTTATTACAAAAAGATGCTTTTAATGGAAAAGGTGTTACAATAGGGCAAAGAGATGGGAGAGTTGAATTATATTATTCTGATGAGCATTTACCATTCATACCTCAAAATAATACTATTGCAAAACTCGTTTTTACCCTAAGCCAAACAGGAGGCACATCAAGGCAATTCCATACTCATAATAATCAACCTAATGGCAATATTGCGATAATTCAAGAACTAGAGCCTCACAATTTAATATATCCCTATTTATCAAAAAGAAAAGTTGTGACTTATATTGACGTCATGAATGAAGCTAACGCTAAGTCAGTTTCAGGCAATTTTACATATCTGTATTCTAAGGTTGATAGATTAGTTACACCTCAATTCCCAGGTAATAAGGAATTTGTTGAGGCATGTAATGATATTTTAGGTTTTCAAATTTCATCTCTTGCCGTAGGAAATGGAAAACAACCCGTTTATATTGTTGATAGTTCTGAAAATATTCCATTATCTGTTATGGGGGAAGGTGTCGCAAATATTCTTGGATTAATAGTTGATTTGTGTATTGCAGAAAACAAAATTTTTCTGATAGAAGAACTTGAGAACGATATTCATCCAAAAGCTTTAAAAGCATTATTAAAACTAATAATAGAAAAATCTGCAACCAATCAATTCTTTATTTCAACACATTCAAATATTGTAATGAAATATTTAGGCAGTGTTTCTGGGTCAAAGATTTTCAATATTACCAATGATGTAAAAGATGATACAAAGCCCAATCTAAGTCTATCTAAAATGACTGCGGTATCAAATAATCCTGAAGAAAGAAGGCGAATTTTAGAAGACCTTGGTTATGATTTCTTTGACTTTGATTTATGGAGTGGGTGGTTGTTTCTTGAAGAATCTTCTGCAGAAATTATTATACGAGAGTACTTAATAAAGTGGTTTGTTCCTGCTTTGAAAAATAAAATAAGGACATTCTCTGCCGGTGGAACATCTAATATATATCCAAAGTTCGATGACTTTGATAAGCTGTTTATTTTCCTTCATTTAGAAGAAGTGTATAAAAACAAAGTATGGGTACAAATTGATGGCGGAGAAGAGGAAGGAAAGATTATTCAAAAGATGAAAGATAAATACACTAAAGCAGGTTGGAACGAATCAAACTTCGGACAATTTAAAGAACATGACTTTGAAAAATACTATCCCACAGAATTTCAGAATAGAGTTAATGAAATTATTCAAACAAAAGACAAGCAAACAAAACGTGAGGCTAAAAAGGAATTATTGATACAAGTTAAAAACTGGATAGAACAAGATAATGAACGGGCTAAAGAAGAATTTAAGGAAAGTGCTAAAGAAGTTATAGAACAATTAAAATTAATAAGTAAAGAATTAAATAAGTAATGTTAGGGATTGCAGCAAGCTGCCTTGCAGCGAGATTGCCCCGCTTCGTTCGCAATTGTAAAGGTTATTTAATTCGGTAACAGATTATATTTAAAAATAATTTGTTACGAT
>CAJCJB010000077.1 GCA_903970545.1 Candidatus Saccharimonadota bacterium
TTTTCGAATCTATTTCTACTGCGTGCGACATATATTCTGTTTAAATAATTTCTATGATTAAAAACGTTGCAATTTTAGCGAAAATAATATAAAAAAAGAAATAAAATTACCCAAAGTGCATCTAAAAAATGCCAGAAGATACCACAAAGGCTTAAACCCAAATGACTTTGCGGGGTGTACTTATTTTTTAAAGAATTAGTCCAAGTTACTAACAAAGCCAGTAAGCCCGCCACAATATGCAAAAAGTGCATGGCTGTTATTACATATAATATAGAGCCTGCTAAATTGCTGGTTCTGCCGGCAAACACAATGCCGTTTGCATACAAAGCTTTCCATCCCTGTATTTGAGAAAAACAAAAAGCTATTCCTAACAATAGTGTAATAAGAAGAGCTGTTTTAATAGCCGAAGTATTGCCTTTCTTAGCTGATTGCTGAGCCCAATACATAGTGCCACTACTTATTATAATAAGCGCAGTGCTTACATAAAACATGGTAGGCAGGTTAAACGTAAGCCAGTTTCCGTTGCCATGTATTACCATATAATAACTGCAAAAAGCCCCGAAAAAAATTACCATGCTTGCCATACCCCAATACAAGAGTCCTTTTTTTGCTTTAGCCATTATGGCTTGATCAGGTAATCGATTTATTTCTATTTCCATATAGCGCCGCACATAATAATAAGTTGAACAAGGGGCAAGTATAAAAATGAACCAAACATTAGCTTGCGTGCCGATGCCACATCCATTTTATAATACAGGGTTAAGGCTTGCGCTATAAAAAACAAACCGCATAAAAAAGTAAACATACCCGCTGCCCAACTACTTAGTCCAAATATGTTAGGCATTAAACTAACCGGAATTAAAAAAAGGGTATACACCACAATTTGAAAGGCAGAACTTTTATCTCTTCCACCTAAAGAAGGAAGCATAAAGAAGCCCGCTTTCCTATAATCATCATGACTAACCCATGCAATTGCCCAAAAGTGGGGGAACTGCCACATAAACTGTACCGCAAATAATATCCAGGCATAAAACGTAATTTCTCCAAAATCAGGTGTGGCAGCTACTGCGCCAATCAATGTTGGAATAGCTCCGGGAAAAGCCCCCACAAAAACAGAGAAAGGCGTTATTCTTTTTAATGGCGTATAAACTCCGGCATATAAGATAACTGATAAAGCACCCAGCAAAGCAGATAATATATTAGTATAAATAAATAGAATAGAAATACCACCAACAGCACAAATACTGCAAAACACCAAAGCCTCGGCAGGAGATAAAATACCCAGCGGAAGAGGGCGATTACAAGTGCGGGTCATTAATTTATCAAGTTCTCTTTCTATTACCTGATTAAACCCATTGGCAGCAGCCGTAACTAAAAAACCTCCGCATATAATAGCCACTAATTTTTGCCAAACAAAAGTATCAGCAACTGTAAAGTAGCTAATAACCGCCGATAGCACCACCAGAAAAGATAACCTGAATTTGGTAAGTTTAATAAACCCCTGTGCTTTAGAATCGTTGACCGCAATAACCTGCGTAGTATCTTCTATTTGGCTTTGGGCTTGAATCACTTTTTGATAAGAAGCCGCAAATTTAATATTTTATAGGTAATGGGGAATAAAAAAGCCCTTGTTTTATGAGTTAATTCCACTAATCAATCTTCACCGGAAACGAAGTGACCGCCTGATAGGTTTTACCCTCATAACTTATTTTCTTAATCAGTTTTTTAGCAAGGACCAATTCAAATACTTCTTTCAGGTTTCTTATTTTGGCAAAAGGTACGCCGTGCTTAGTACATTCTTTTTGAAGGTAAGCGAGGGTTTGTTTACTCACTTCTTTATTGAGAATAGTAAAAAGTTGTTTGCGGTTTTCTACGCGCAATTGATTAGTTAAATAATTCTTATTACTACTTGTTTCAGAAATATGTAATAACTCGCAAAGCTTTGTAAACTGATTATCACTTCCAATGGCAAAGGTTACCGTATCCCCGTCTTTGGTTTTAAATATTTCTCCGTAGGGTGCAATATTAGGATGCAAAGAGCCAGTTCGCTTAGGCAATTGTTTTGCCACCAGCCAGTTTGTTGCCTGATTAACCAATGATGACACAGCCACATCAAATAAAGAAACAGCAACATGACTACCTTGTTTTGTTTTCTCTCTTTTTAATAACGCCAACAGTATAGCTTCTTTTAAATGATGCGCAGCCAACACATCAATCAGCGCTACGGGTATTTTAAGCGGGCCACTTTCCTCGGTTCCGTTCATGCTCATAAAACCACTCTCGGCTTGCAGTATCAAATCATAGGCCACACGCTCATCGGTACCAGAAAAGCCGCTAATGCTTGCATAAATAAGTTTAGGATTTATCTTTTTAAGCGAAGCATAATCAAGCTTTAGCTTTTTATCGTCGCCTTTTTTATAGTTAACAATAACTATATCTGCTTTTTTAATATGAGCGATGCACTTCTTATAATCGTCCTCTTTACTTACATTTAAAAACAAATGCTTCTTTAAAAAATTTACCGACAGAAAGTAAGCCGATACATCCCCATTTTTATCTTCCGAAGGGAGTTTCCAACTGCGGGTAACATCTCCCCCACTCTTTTTATTTTCTATTTTAATTACCTCAGCACCTAACTCGGCAAAAAACAAACCCACCGAAGGACCAGCCAAAATACTTGCCAGTTCTACTACTTTAAGGTCTTTAAAAAAACTACTTTTCTTAGTTGACATTACCTTACAAAAATGCAAATATTTCTTTTAGTTTTATC
>CAJCJB010000078.1 GCA_903970545.1 Candidatus Saccharimonadota bacterium
ATAGTAGTTAATACATTTCCTAAATGGTTTGTCATTTCATAAACTTTATATCCTGTATAGTGATGTGTTGTATCTGCACTGGCTGTTAAGCCCAGTAGCTGTGTTTGTGTTTCATCAATACCAAGCCTTGAAGAGCCATATATGTGTTTCTCGGTTTGTGTAAAGTACAAGGTGCTTATAGCTGTGCTGTCTCTTTTCACATAGGTACTTAGTATATTGCCTTGTGCATCGCGTACATAGTATTCTGTTTTCCAATAACTGCTTGGTTGCACACCTATTGCCGTTCTTGGTTTTATTACTTTGCTTATCCTATCTCCTTTTGCATCGTAATTAAAACATAAGTCAGGTGGCATAGTGGTATCTCCGTTTGCTATTTGCATAAAGCCTGTACGGTGAGTTATGCTTTTTATTTTGTTATACACCGTCCAGTCTACCGTAGCTATACCTGCCGCACTATCTCTAACCAAATTACCTATGCCATCATAGCTGTAATTATTTACTTTGTTTATGGTGGTTGCAGCAGGGTTAAAGGCTCCTTCATCATCCACATCTCCACTTGCCACAGCAGCATTTATGGTATCGTTTACATGATATAACCTGTTCTGCATCAGGTTTCCATTTTGTACATTGTAATGGTATACCAAACTGTCAAAGGTTTTTCCGGCCATGTCCTGTCTGAGCTGGCTTTGAATATTCCCATTTGCATCGTATGCAAACTTATTCAGGTAGGCAAAAGTTTCCCAAGGATAACTAAGGTTCTCGTTGTTCCATATATTTTGTGTGCCCAATAATTCATTAAAGGATGCTGATTGCACTAGGCGGTTCAGCTGATCATATTGATATGAATTTCCTAAAGGCATGGCTGTTTTTAATTGTGGATTAGTAACGCTGGTTACCATAGTACCTATATTCCCGTTAAATAAATCATAGCGGTATCCTATCAAATCGCTTGGCTGTCCCGGAGCATACGTCTGATTTGCCAAGAAACGACTTGCCGTATCACTCGTCCAAGCAGGGTTAATGGCATCATAATCGTTTTGATAATAAGTCAGGCTATATCCAAAAGCATCTCTGGCAAAGTTCTTGTTGGCATTACCTGTAACGTTCAAGCCGTCTTTCCCCATGTCTAAGTTTGGTAACAGAGCTTCGCTGTTCACAGCTTTAATCCAACCCTGTATGGTATAAGCATAATCAAGCCCCTGAACCTGATTGTTTCCGTATTCCACGCGAGCTAGCGGACCGTGGGCGTAATAACTAACTTGTGTTTTTTCGGTATATTTCTCTTGCTTTACGCGCTCTTTTAAAAAACACAACTGCTTTTTACTACGGTGGTATGTGCTTTTATCAGGCAAACAGCGTGTTTTTATTGACACCTCTAAAGTACCTTTTTTAATAACAGTTTGCAAGCTTTCTTATATAAAAAACAAATTATTATTTACATGAACAGGATACCTGTATAGCGCGTTTACTATTTTAATATAGTAATATAGTCAAGGCAGTAAAACACTTACGTTGTGTGGAGTGTATGAGACTCGAACCCCCCCTAAATTCGCAACAAGTAAATATGTTTATTGTACCTGATTTAATCTTTCTGTTAATTCCTGTACAGAACCAACCCTTACCCTATCATGTATTATTTGATTCGTTATAAAATTTTCATTTTGTAACCTTCTTTCGATTTCGTTTATAATCGTGTTTTTATTGCGGGTTAAAACAGATTCGCTTTGGGCAATGCTTGTGTTATGTTGTACGTTCAAAGGTCGTACAGGGGCTACGCCGCCGCCCCAATGTTGCACTCCGTTTATTTCCTGCGAGTGTAAGTTGATAAGGTATTGCATATTTTTATGGGTTTAAAATTTGTTATTCTTAAATGTAAAGAAAGATGCTGATAAAGTCAATAGTTAAATGAATTTTCTTTTTCGCTACTGCAACAAAACATCGTGGCATTGGACAGATATTTGGTTGTGGGCTGCCTGTGCGTATCTGTCCAATGACATGATGCGCCAACCGCAGGGCGGCAGCTTTACAGCACAGCTTTTGCTCACCAGTTAAACACATAAAATAATGACAGCTAAAAATACCAATACCATTGCAACAATTATCAGTGTTTTGTTACTTGGGTTTTCGGCTTCTAACTTAAATGCTTTGTAATTGATTTTCAATTTTTCGTTTTTCATGGTTTCTCGTTTTTGTTTTTCCTATATATATTATACTACGTTCCCCCCTTTTAGTTTACCACTTTTGGGATTTATTTTGTCAACTCATTGATAAGTAGGGCGTTTAATTTGTTCTTACCATAAGGGGTTTCAGACGTTTAAAACGGCAAACAAAAACATTCCTTACGCTGTGGCTTGCGCTTATGTCTGAACGGAGTAAGCGGCGCAACTCATGCGAAGCATACTACTTTAATTGAGGGTTGCTGTGTGGCTATTTAACATAATTGCCTTATAGGACAAAGAGCTAAGCTCCGCAACGCAGAGCAGCCCGCAGGGTTTGTACTATAAGACGTGATTATGTTACTTAGCTTAGGGTTGTTCTTTTTGGCGTGTCTTTTTGTTTGTGTGTTCGGGCTTGCGGATTGCTTTTTTGTTTTTGCATTTTAAAAAACTGTTACATTAGAAACAAAGCAAGCAATTGGCAAGCAGTGTGTGGGTACAAAAAGCATGACAAAAAGAACAACAGAAGGATGGCGCGGGGAAGTAGCAAAAAGACAATGCAGCTTTATTTAAAGCGGTGGGTTTTTGCTGCTGTGGGGGTGTGATTTATTTCTTCTTTGGTAGTTTAAAACCTATCTGTGGACGTGGTTTCGGGTTCGCTTGCTTCTCTAATAATTCATCCAAGTATTTAAACACCACTTCTATGTTCTTGGTATGGTTATCCGATTTCCTCTCTAATTTTTCTATCGCTAATCTTAACTCGGTATTATCTAAAAGCATACTTCGGATACGAGTAAAGATGCGCATAATCTGTATGTTTACAGAGATGGCTCTATCACTGGTTAGTATGCCCGATAACATAGCAACGCCTTGTTCTGTAAAAACATAAGGT
>CAJCJB010000079.1 GCA_903970545.1 Candidatus Saccharimonadota bacterium
CAGTGTTTGTGTACGCTCTACAGCAAAGCTGGGTATAATTACATTACCGCCTTTAGCTACTGTCTCTAAAATTACTTTTTTAAGCCTTTCTTTAATATCTTCTTTCGGGTGAAGTCTGTCGCCATAAGTACTTTCAATAAATACAATATCGGCTTCTTTCGGATGCTTTGGAGGAGGAAGCAATAAATCTTCATCCTGTCCTACATCACCGCTAAACACTAATTTCTTACCTGCTATATGTATCTCAATAAAGGTGGAACCCAATATATGTCCATTGGTTTGAAAGTGGGCCTTCATATCATCTCCAAAGTCTATCCACTCATCAGGTTTAACAACAGAAAAATGTGGAAGCGTTTTCTCCACATCTTTCAAATTATATAAAGCTTCAGCAGGGTTATGTTTGGAGTAACCATGTTTATTGGCATGCGCAGCTTCTTCTTCCTGAATTTTTGCGGTATCTTTTAATACAATCTCAGCAATATCAAGAGTAGGTTCGGTACCATATATCTTTCCTTTAAAACCTGCTTTAATTAAACGGGGTAAATACCCAACATGGTCTAAATGTCCGTGAGTAAGCAATACAAAATTTATTTCAGATATGTTTACCGGAAGATATTCCCAGTTATGCAGGCGCAATGCTTTTAAGCCCTGAAACAAACCGCAATCTACAAGTACTTTTTTGTTAGGCGTTTCTATTAAATATTTAGAACCTGTTACAGTGCCTGCTGCACCTAAGAAGTGAATATAAAGACCATTATTGCTCATACCATCTGTTTTTAGTATAAACAAAGAAACTTTTGTTTTAATTCTTTCTAGCTGACTTAAATCATTAACAGGTGTGATAAGCATCAGGTTTATGATTCGTTGTCCACCCTATCATTGTAGCTGATTAAATACAATATAAAAATATAAATCATGAAAACAGAAAAGAAATTAGGTATTTGGATGGATCATTCTAATGCCCATTTAATGGAGTTTACAAGCGAACCCATTGAAACAAAAACTATCGAATCTAAATTTACACATCAGGCTAAAGAACATAGTCTGCATAGAGGTGAGAACGTAATGCACCATAGAGAGCAACACCAGCAGGCTGAGAGTTAAAAAACAAAACGATGCGCTGAATACCGAAATATCGGGTACGGTTTTATTGACAGCCGACACAGCAGGGCACCATGAATGGCAGCAAAGCAAGGATATGGTAACTATCATTAACCTGCCGCCCACCAGCACATCGCATACGCTGGTACCGGGACTAAACCCGGGTGATGTGTGGTGGTTTAGAAACAAACGCATTGATACTAAAAAGACCACCTACAACTGGAGCCCCTGGGTGCAACTACGTGTTGGGCAGGGCGGTAAGCTTGGCGGCACGGGCACAGCACCCGGGCATGCGGGCAGTTTACCTGCTACTGCGTAGCCATTACAACAGTAAAAGAAAGTAAAGAAACAGCCGTTAAGCCTTATGTAAGGGGTTTTCGGGCTGTTTCTTGGGTTTTTGAACCCATCTTAACGTCTTTTGAAGCCATTACAATAGCTTGCCAAGCCATCTTAATGTGTTGTGAAGCCATCACAATGGCTTCAAATTCATCCTAACGGCATCCAAAGGCATCTTAATGGCTTGCTCTCCCATCACAACGTCTTCTCATCCCATCATGATGTCTTGCGAAGACATCATAACGCGCTTCAACCCATCTTAATGTCTTCCAAAGCTATCATATCATCTTGAGAAGACATCATGATGGCTTCCAAAGGCATTATATCATCTTCCGAAGATGTTAAGGTGGGTTGGGAAATGGTGGTTATTGATGCAAAAATAGCCTGCTTGCTTTAAAAAACGCAAAGGTTTGGGGCGGATTAGTTAATATTTTATAATAAAAAAACAGGAAGTAGAATGATGCATTATTCATTAGGGTTTTGGATTTAGAGATATGTTCCTTTCATCATTAATTAATGGTTCCACATCGTTAATATCATTTTGAATACCTTGCTCTCTATATTCAGAGGCTATATTAATTTGAATTACTTCTCTGTTATTTTTCCAATAGATTATACTTAAGAATGAAATTGCCAATTGTACTTTTAAATCAAGATTGTTTGGTTCATTTTCCAAGTTCCATTTGTCTTTAACAGCTTTATTTTCCTCTTTATTAATATCAATAACGGAAGCGTAGAGTTTAAGTTCATTATTAATTGAAACAAGCTTTAATTCTTGTTTTTCTTCCTCCTTTATTTCTATATGTTCGATTGCAGGTAAATCACTTTTTCTTAAAATAAATATTACATTTTGAAGATCGTATACCGCTGAGGTGATATATTGTATTTGGTTTTTAAAGCCGCTCTTGTCAAGAATTTCCGCCGTTAGGTAATCAATACTTATACCAATAATAACGACATCCTTTATGCTATCAATAATTTTACTTAATGCCAATAAAATATTATCCCTATTTAATAAATATCTTTTAGTTCTAGAGATAGCAAAAGAGTTTGGTATTATTTGCTTTATTTTATTCGTAACAATCGATTCTG
Source organism: Candidatus Saccharimonadota bacterium (assembly GCA_903970545.1). GTDB lineage: Bacteria > Bacteroidota > Bacteroidia > B-17B0 > Aurantibacillaceae > PALSA-968. Next base: position 2,530 of record CAJCJB010000079.1, read on the forward strand.
CAAGTATTGTATCAGCATTTAAATGTGGAATATCATTATCAGTAAATGCAGATTTTGACATTAAAGTAACTGTTCCATTGATGCTAAGTTTAAGTTCACTTTTTACGTACTCTTCATCTTTAGCAACAAAAATTGATTCGTAAGCTTTAAAACCATTCGTTATTATTTCATTAGACTTAGTATAAAAATTATTGATTTTATCATCTGATAATTCAGCATTTAATTTTTGTTGCCCAATTTTGTTCGTGATAGCTTCTTTAAGGTCCTTTATAAATGTTTGAAATTCATTTCTCTTCGATATGACAATTTCATCATATTTTAGTTCTGTAATTAATTCCTTATTAGCTATAACATCATTTAAACACCTCTCGAAAAATGAAATGCTATCAAGCCAATTATTTAGTACTAAAACATCATTGGGAAGATTTGGTAAGGTTGTAAAGCTTTGATAAGTATAATATTGGTGTAAAGAATATTGTCGTATAAACAAAATAGAAATATAGCTACATATCCAATAATTAACTTGCCTTCTATTTCCAAGATTGTCTAGTTCAGGAAAATAATATTTAAAATCAATAGGTGTTCTTCTGTTGTTTAATTCGTTTTTGAAATTTTCGAACCAACTAAATATATCAGTCATTGATTGCGGAAGCAATACATATTTTGGAGGTTGAGATTGTGAATATTCAAAAATATAAATGAGAGCCTTATATTGTTTTCTGTAAAGTAAAAGCCCGCCAAGTGCGTAATGAAATTCTAAAAATTGATCACGTTCTTCATTACGCTTATCAATTTCTTGCTGGTTAATATTCTTGCCTTGCCGAAAATCATAATTCTGATAAATTATTTGAAGTTTAAACTCAAAGTATTGATTTGAATATGCCCAAAACATCTTTACTAGTCTTGGATTATCACAAATGGCATACATATTTCTCCAAAGCCAATTATATGTTTCTTCTGAAATGCATATATCTTGTATATCTTCTCCGAGAAGCCAAACCCCACTTACTGCTCTGTGCTCAATAGCCCTTAGTTTTTTATTTTCTTTATTTGCTGATTCAATATTCAATTTATTTATAAGAAAATATAGGTCAATTGGATATATTAAAGGCTGAGCTTTGTTATGTTCTCTTCTAATTTTTGCAAATATTTTATAGTAAAACTCAAGTAAGGTTCCTTGCAAATGTTCATCTTGCTTTTCTATTGCATAAAATGTAAGTTCATTTATCGCTTTCAAATGATACTCTCGAATTTCTTTATCATTATCCTTTATTGAGTCGTATCTATTTATTAAATGTGTTAATAAGGATGTTGACTTCCCGTTGTATAAGACAACTTTATTTAGCCAAATGAAAAAAAGCACTGTAAATATTGATGAAAAAAAAAGAACTATAAGTTTAGCAGAGTTATTGATAACCCAATTGTCCCAACCAAATAGAGGTGGAGATTTAAATATTAGAAGGAGGAAGGATAAAAGCGTTAAATAAAGAGTAAGCTTAAAAATAGAAATACTATGCTCCTTCTTGTTAACTTTTACTTTTAAAGATTTTTGAGGGAATTCGTCATTAAACAGAACAGGAATATATTGCGAAGAATACTTTTCACCCATATTAGATATTTTGTCAACGATAATTGGGTAAGAAATACTTAATATAGCTATATCAATTGCTACACATATTTCAATTATATATTCTATTTCCATTTCTCTAACAAAACTATACTAAAATTGTAACATTTTTCATACAAAAAATATCAAAAAGCTTACATACGCTATT
>CAJCJB010000080.1 GCA_903970545.1 Candidatus Saccharimonadota bacterium
GTAGAGGCAAAGAAGGTTTTATGTTCATCAAGGTCTGTGCGGTCAATCGTTAAAGCCCCTTTGCTATCGTACATTAAAATGTTTTCCTTTTTAACGCCAACAGAAATATACAGTTTAGCGCATGAAATAGCAGAAGCACCAGCACCGTTGATAACTAATTTTACTTCACTTAATTTCTTTCCTGAAACTTCAACCGCATTAATTAATCCTGCTGAAGATATAATAGCTGTACCATGTTGGTCGTCGTGCATTAAAGGAATGTTTAGTTCTTCCTTCAAACGGCGCTCGATCTCAAAACACTCGGGAGATTTAATGTCTTCTAAGTTTATTCCACCAAAAGTGCAGGCAATATTTTTTACTGTATTTACAAACTCATCAACGTTTTTAGTGTCAACTTCTATGTCGAACACATCAATATCAGCAAATATTTTGAAGAGTAAACCTTTACCTTCCATCACAGGTTTTCCTGCCAATGCACCAATATCACCTAAACCAAGCACGGCAGTACCATTAGATATAACGGCTACTAAGTTTCCTTTGGCAGTATATTTATAGGCATCTTCTGGGTTCTTTTCAATTTCCAAGCACGGTTCGGCAACACCCGGAGAGTATGCTAATGTAAGGTCTCGTTGGGTTGAATAAGGTTTTGTGGGTATAACTTCTATCTTTCCCGGACGACCTTGTGAATGATAATCAAGCGCATCTTGCTTATGAAAATTGCTCATTTTTTGAATGTTTTAGGAAGGCGAAGATAGCAAAAACGAAAGAAGTAACTGCTTTAATATTGAAACGAAATAATTGCTAAACTTTAGCCTTTATCTTTTTTTGGTAGTCGTAAACTTTTATGCCACCATATAATGTTACGGCTGCAATTAAAAAGACAAGTCCCCCATCAATTGGCACACACATAGGCCAACAAGCCGGGTTCGTGCCTCCACCTGGAGCTGGTGGAGGAGCAAAACCAATACTTGCAGAGAATGCAAAAAGTACTGTATAAAATATTTTTGAATACGTTTTCATTTTATTCTTCCTTATAAAAATAGGACTGATTAGACAACAAATGTAACAAATTAAAAATTACTATACAGATTCTTTTGCAAATTAAAATGTAAATTCGCCCTTGAAAATCAATTTTGGCTAGAAAACAAAATACATCTGTACTAAAGTTTGATGACCTAAAAGTTGTTTGGCGTACTATTGTTCAGAATTGGTATGTACCTCTAATACTTATTCCTATACTTTACTTAATTGGGTACTTTATCGCTTATCGTCAATTTGAAACCTATCAGGTAGCCACACAGCTTTTGCTCAAAAACAATGATCAATACGCTAAAGGAAGTCTTATTAATGAGACGGATAATTATTATGGAGGTATTTCTGGTTCTTATATTGATAACTCGAATGAAACGCGTGTCATTAAGTCGTTCGACTTGATAGAGACAGTAGTTAATAAACTAAAGTCTAGGTTACAGGTGTCCTATTTCATAGTAGGAAGGGTACGAACCAAAGAAGAGTTTGATGGGATGCCTTTTTTAGTTACTGTTAATAATATAAACTTTGGGTTTTATGAACAGCCTTTTGCGTTTAAAATTTTGAACGACAGAACCTATGAGTTATCCTACAAAGAAGGTGATAAAGAAATTAAGCAACAGGGTTTTTTTGGAAAGGAACTTATTACTATTAATTATAATTTATTAATATCTACAGATGCGATGACTACTATCGGTATCAAAGAACGCAAAAACATACAATATGAATTTCGGATTCATTCCTTAGAAGCATTGATCCGTAGCTTTCAAGCCAGACTAAAAATAGAAAATCCGGATTATACTAATATTTTAAAACTTTCTGTAGAAGACAACCTAATAGGAAGAGCTAAGGTTTTTTTGGACACTCTTTCTAAAACATATATAGACAACTCACTTAAGGGGCGCTTTAACCTCAATGAAAGAACACTTCAATACATTGATAAACAAATGACAGAGGTATCTGCTGTACTTAAGTTTTTTGAAGATACAATGCAAAAGTATAAATCAAAAAAAGGAATACTTGATTTATCCCGTGAGGAGCAGGATTATTTTAAAAAGCTAAGTGTTTATGACGACGATCGGACAAAGCTTAATTTACAAATTGAAGGATTAAATGACTTAGAAAAATATATTATAGAAGATAGAGATCCGCAGTTTTTACCACCATCAGCATTTGTGGGTAACAGCGACCCTTTTTTAGTTAAATCTGCTAATCAACTGTATAACCTTCAATCATCATTAATTGACGCACGTAATTCTGCGAAAGAGGATAATCATGGCATTAAACAACTAAAAAACAATATAATAAAAAGTAAACAAGATTTATTAGTATATATAAATAATGCACGCAATGCTTTAAAAAGAGTAATTGAAAATGTAGGTATGGAGATGAATACATATATTGATAGCATAAAAACCATACCGAAAAAACAAAGAGAGTTATTGGGAATTCAAAGAAATCTAAGTGTAAATGAAGGGTTATACAATTTTCTTCTGCAAAAAAGGGCTAATACCTATATTGCCCGAGCATCTATTATTCCAGAAACAAAAGTTATTGAAAATCCCCGTCCATCAGGTAAAGTAACCCCCGATAAGCAAAAAGAAATTATGAAATATGTTTTTGCTGGAGCCATAATAAGCCTGCTTATCGTTTTAATACGTTTCTTCTTTTTTACCACCATACAAAACATGATCGAGCTTAAAGAAGCTACAGACACACCTGTAATAGGAGATTTAATTCAAGTAAAAAAAATGCTGCCGACTGGTATTATTGTTGATGAGGAACCTAAATCACAAATAGCTGAAAGTTTTAGAACCTTACGAACAAATCTTCAATACTTAAACACAACACCAGGACCTAAAATTATTTTATTTACTTCAAATGCCCCTGGCGAAGGAAAGACCTTTTGTTCGGTAAATCTTGCTACCATGTTAGCAAAAGGAGGTAAAAGAATTTTACTGTTAGAGCTTGATTTACACAAACCACGTGTACAAAAAGTGCTTGAAATGACAGCAGAAAAAGGTATAAGTACAATTGTAGTAAAACAAAATACTATTCCGGAATGCATTAGAAAAACTAAAATAGATAATTTAGATGTTTTACTTTCAGGTCCGGTACCCCCTAACCCATCCGAAATGATTTTATCTAATGAGTTAAAAGATATTTTGTTTTATGGAAAAGCTAATTATGATTACACCATTATAGATACTCCCCCTGCCGGATTAATTAGCGACTCTATTTATTTAATGCAGTATGCCGACATTTCTTTATTTGTACTTAATACAAAATTTGTAAATAAACAAATTATTAATTTTGTGGATGAACTTACCGAAACCAATAAAGTAAATAATTTTGCTTACATTCTAAATGGCGTTAAGCAACGTAGCACAGGCTATTATTATGCTAAATATGGCTACGGATATGGTTATGGCTACGGATATGGTTATGGTTACGGATATGGTTATTCTAAAAAGTAAATCGGATTACACCGAAGCTGTACTTAATAAATGAACCATCATCAGGTAAACAAACGAAAAATAATTAACGACCCCATTTACGGCTTTGTTACTTTGCCCGATGATTTTATTTATGAACTTATAAACCACCCCTACTTTCAGCGCTTGCGCCGAATTAAACAATTAGGTTTAACTAATTTGGTTTATCCCGGCGCATTGCATACCCGCTTTCATCATGCTATTGGTGCTATGTATTTAATGACAGAAGCCATTAATGTGCTACAGGTTAAACAAATTGAAATTACTGAAGAAGAAATACAAGCAACAACCATTGCTATTCTGTTGCACGATATTGGTCATGGCCCTTTTTCACATGCTTTGGAGCATACCATTGTAAAGGGAATTAGTCACGAGGATATTTCTGAGTTGTTGATGCAGCAACTAAACAAGCAGTATAAGGGCAAGCTCTCGTTAGCCATCAAGATTTTTAATAATCAATATAAAAAGAAATTCTTGCATCAACTGGTAAGCTCGCAATTGGATATGGACAGACTTGATTATTTGCGGAGAGATAGTTTTTTTACGGGCGTATCAGAGGGTGTTATCAGTAGCGACCGCATCATTAAAATGCTGAACGTAAAGAACGATGAACTGGTAATTGAAGAAAAAGGAATTTACTCTATAGAGAAATTTATTATTGCTCGTCGCTTAATGTATTGGCAAGTGTATCTGCATAAAACAGTAGTATCTGCCGAAAACTTATTGGTAAACATTTTAGTTCGCGCCAAACAATTAGCCGCTAAAGGAGTTGATTTGTTTGCTACGCCTGCCTTATCAATATTTCTAAAGAATAGTTTTTCTAAAAAAGACTTTGTTTCTAAGCCTGACTTACTTGATAATTTTGCCTCTTTGGATGATTATGACATTTTTACTTCGGTAAAGGTTTGGGCAAAACATGAAGATAAAATACTATCTATACTTTGCAGTAATTTAGTAAACCGTAAATTATTTCGGATAGAATTAAAAAGAGAGAAAGCAGAACTGTCTTCTAAAAAAGAATTGATTGAAAAATGTATGGAGCAATATAAGGTTACTGAAAAGGAGGCTTCCTTTTTTGTAGTAAAGGGCGAGATTGAAAATAGTGCTTATAAAACAGATAATTTAAAAATTAATATTCTAATGAATAACGGTAAGATTATTGATATTGCCGAAGCAGGCGACCAGCTGAATGTAGAAGTACTATCAAAAACTGTGAAAAAGTATTTTATTTGTTATCCTAAAGATTTAATCCTGAAAAAATGAGTTTAAACCCTAAGCGTGCTGTTGATTCTCTAACCATTGGTACGGAACATGTTTTGCCCAACGATACAAACCCTTTGGGTAATCTTTTCGGCGGACGATTACTACAGTGGATGGATACTACAGCAGCTATTGCCGCACAACGCCATTCCAATAGAGTTGTGGTAACTGCCACGGTTAACAACGTTTCTTTTAAAGAACCCATTAAGTTGGGAAGTGTAGTGACACTGGAAGCAAAAATATCCCGCGCGTTTAATTCAAGCATGGAAGTTTTTATTGATGTGTTTGTAGAAGACTTGGTTACCGGAAAAAAGCACAGATCTAATGAGGCTATTTATACGTTTGTGGCTATAGACCAAAATGGTTCTCCGTTGCCTGTGCCGGAATTAATTCCGGAAACGGAGATAGAAAAAGCACGTTATGCAGGAGCTTTGCAACGCAAGCAATTGGCATTGATATTAGCCGGAAAAATGAAACCCCACGAAGCACAAGAATTAAAGGCTTTGTTTTCGAAAGACTAAAAAACTTCTCCCAGATTAAGAAAAACACCTCTGGAGCCACCTATTCCCCAGGCATAATCAATGGCAAAATTTGTTGCAGAGAGCTTATTTACTTTTATGCGAAGACCCAAACCTGCTGCTGGATAAATCTTCGTGAATTTATTACTTGGCCAATCGGTTACTGATTGTGCATTAGAAAAAACCACACCACCCAACAACCCGTTTTTTAAAATACGGAAACGGTATTCGGCTTCTAAGTAAACTAAATTCTTCCCTCTTAGCCTGCTTTGTATATAACCCCTACCCATGTTGGCATAAGGATCCCAGCCAGTGCTGGGTAAATCAAGATATGGCGCATTGCCGTTAAATGTAAACCAATCGTATGTCCAAAAGGCTAATATGTTATCAGACTTTTTGCTTGGTTTAAAATATTTTCGGGTATCTATTAATAAGCTCCTGTAATTACTCTTATTCCATAGGAGATCAACATAAGGGCAGAAGTAAATGCTACTGTAAAATGATTGAGCTGGGTTAATAGAGTTTAATCGGCTATCGTATAGCGCGTTTACAGAAAAGCCTGATGATATGGATTGCGAGGTTCTGCCATATCTTTCAAAATCGGTTATAGTACCGGGCGCGTAACCTGTTTCAGTAATATTCCAATGTAAGTCTAAATTATAAGCTCCGCCCACATAAAAATTAGAAGTAGATATATGCCTTAAAACTGCCTGATGTACAATAACACAATTGTAATTTAATTGTGTGTAATTCTGTATAGAAGTGTTTCCGCCTAAGCCGTATGTATATTCCGGAAATTTATAAATGCGCCAATCGCCAATTAAATTATATTTATTCCCTTTAGACCATACGTTGGATATAATAGGAACAATAATTTGGTTTTTTTGGCTATATGTAATACTGGCATCAATAGCCGATAACTTGGCATTAGCCCCAATATCGGTATAAAACCCAACGTTTGAAGAAACTACACCAGCTAAACCCGTTACCAATGAATACCCAAAACCGGGAAGCACAGAGGGGTGCAACTTCCAAACCTCTTTGCTGGGTTCGCAATATTCTACTACGGGTTTCTTTATTATTTTCCACCAGATGTCTACTACATCTATCTGGCCGCTTTGCCTTGCACAAATAGCCAAACTGTCTTCTACAGTTAATTTACCTACACCTGTTTGCGCATAAGAACAGGATACGCCCAATAAAAAAAACGTAAACAGGACGTGCTTTATTTTGCGCATAGGGTTTATGTCTTTAAAAGTAAGATGTGTTTTTTAAACATAAGTTTAATATAACATTATTTATCAATAGGGAGTTTGCTTTTGGCTACTATGGCGCAGGTAAACCTGCTTACGCAAATAAGCTCATCGTGCAGGTTATAAATTTTAATATCCCACACATGGGTTCTGCCGCCAATGTGTAACGGGGTACATACACCTTTTACTCTGCCCAACGCAGTTGCTTTTACGTGGTTGGCGTTAATTTCTAAACCTACGCCAATAAACTGGCTACTATCCACACAAAGCAAAGATGCCACACTGCCCAGTGTTTCTGCCAGAACAACCGATGCCCCACCGTGCAAAATGCCAAAGGGTTGCACCGTTCGTTTATCAACAGGCATAGAGCCTATCAGGCAATCGTTTTTAATCTCATCAATGGTAATGTTTAGTACCTCGCCAATGTTGCCATACTGCATCCAAGCCAAATCAGTAAGCGTTGGGTTGCCATGCCATATTTTTTTGTTTTGCATAGGGCAAATTAAAGGATAATTTTTTAGGGATTTTGAAACTATGTGTTAAAGAAGGGATTATAAATCCACATTAACGTATCTTATAAGGTCTGTTTTATAGTAGTTTTTGTTTTAATATGCTTTTAGTGTAGTAATATTTTTTATATTTGTTATACTAATATGGAAAAACCAAGTAAGCTGCAATTTTATTTTTGGAATTCAATCGGTTTTATAGTTAGAAAAAAGGCAATTATTATAGGCACATTAGTTACTTTTTTAATAGCGGCAGTACTTTACACAATATATATTACCCCGAAAGGATTTTACGATAAACCCATAGAGGTAAAACCGGTTAAGCCTGTTAAAGGGTTAAAACAAGGATAAGGTTCGTGTTAACAGAAACTAAATTTCTTATTTAAAAATTACTTATACTTTTTATCTTTGCATAAACTTTTTAAAATGGATACTGAAGTTCTTGAAAAGCCGATAGCAAAAAAGCAAATTGAACAAGTACGTGATTTGATTTTGCACAATGACGATGTAAACACCTTTGATTTTGTAATTGAAACCCTTATAGAAGTGTGCGGTCATAATGCCTTGCAGGCAGAGCAGTGTGCGCACATAGTACACAACAATGGCAAATGCGGCATTAAAAAAGGAAGTTACACCGATTTAAAACCCATGTGTGAAACCCTTTTAGGCATGGGTTTAAGTGCTACTATAGATTAAGAAAGTTTATCCGACAGTAATTTCATTTCCACCATCGGTGAAATGTTTTCGTAGCAGATGTTATATACTGCCTGTGTAATAGGCATATCTACTTTGTAGGTTTTATTTATTTCGTGTACACACTTAACGGCAAAATATCCTTCAGCAATCATATTCATTTCCAGTTGCGCCATCTTAACCGAATAACCCTTGCCCAGCATAGCACCAAACATACGATTACGGCTAAACTGAGAATAAGCAGTAACCAATAAATCTCCTAAATAAGCAGATGCCTTTATGTCTCTATCAATAGGGTGCACAGCTTTTACAAAACGCTCAATCTCCTGTATGGCGTTAGAAACCAACACCGATAAAAAGTTATCTCCATAACCCAAACCATGACAAACACCACCTGCAATAGCCACTACGTTCTTTAATACTGCCGAATATTCTGTTCCGTAAATATCATCGCTGCAAGCAACTTTCATATAACGGAAACGAAGCATAGCGGCTAATTTCTCGGCATTATCAATCTCTGTACAGGCAAGTGTTAAGTATGATAATTTCTCAAGGGCAACTTCTTCTGCATGACAAGGTCCGGCAATAACGCCAATTTGAGTAAGGGGTATATCAAATACTTTATTTAAATACTCCCCCACAATTAAATTGTATTGCGGAATGATGCCTTTAATAGCCGAGAAAACTATTTTATTTTTAAGTACATCTTTTGGTATCTCTTTTATGGTATCGTGGCAAAAGGCAGAAGGAACTGCCAACACAACTATATCTGCATTTTGTATACAAGCCTCTACATCAGAAAACAATTTTAGTTTGTTTTTATCAAATTGTACAGAGCTTAAGTAACGGGGGTTATGCAGGTTTTGTTTTACATAGGTGCAATCATCGGCATT
>CAJCJB010000081.1 GCA_903970545.1 Candidatus Saccharimonadota bacterium
CCCTACACGACGCTCTTCCGATCTATGTACCCCATTTTTTTCAATAAAACCATATTAAGCAGAGGCAGTATCACTGAAAAAACCATAACGGCAGATAAGAGAAACAATTTCTTTACAGGTGACATGAAAAAGGCAAAATAATTATCGGTAAATAGGAAATAGGTAATTAAATACGTTAACATAAACATGGGGTGAAAGATATAAGATATGCTATCAGCTAATTTCTTCATTAATGTTTTTGTTTTTAAATAGATAGAAATAGGCTGTAGCTATGAACCCACATGCAAAAGGAATACCCGCATAAAACTTATATTCTACATGTCCGAAAAACTCACAGCACATCCAAAAAGCATTTGCCATAATCCAAAAACAAATAGCAATGTTAATATATACTTCGTTTGTTTTGCGTGTGAAATACGTAATTAAAAAAGCCATAGAAACAGTAGGAAATATCATACAGATACCAAGAGTTTTCCATTCCATCATCCAGCAGGTATCTTTAAGCAACCATAAAGGTATATGGAGGTTTTCCATTTTGCGTAAAGAGTATTTGCCTTGCATTTACTTACAGATAAAAATATCAGCAATGGTAAATATAGAAAAAACAAGACTGCCAATACCATTAACCGTACCAAAGGCTAAGTTTACTTTACTTAAATCGTTTGGTTTAACCAAACGGTGTTGGTATATCAATAAACCAATAAAACAAACGGCACCCAACCAATATAGAAAACTGAAATGCCCTCGGATACCAACAGCAATAAGTAAGATAGCAGTTGTAATATGAACTGCTTCCGAAAATTTCAACGCACGTTTAATACCCAACCACACAGGGATAGAATACAGGTTATTTGCTTTATCAAATTCAGCATCAGGTAATGCATATATAATATCAAAACCACCGCTCCATGTAAAAACAACAAATGATAAGAGTATAGGCAGCAAACTAAACTTTCCTGTTACGGTAAGATATGCCCCAATGGGGGCTAAACTTAAACCAACACCTAATATTAAATGACAAAGCGGAGTAAAACGTTTAGTATAACTATATCCTAAAATAACCGCTAATGCCACAGGAGATAAATAAAAACAAATAGAATTGATAAACCAGGTTGTTATTATAAATGCAGCGGCACAAATAATGGTAAGCAATAAGGCAGAAGTTGGATTAATTATTCCCGCAGGAACTTCTCTGTTTTTTGTACGTGGATTTAGTGCATCAAACTTTCTGTCAATATATCTGTTAAAAGCCATAGCTGCGCTGCGGGAAAATACCATGCATAATATCATGTAGAAGAAAATGGTACTATTAAAATAACCTTCGTGCTTTACTGCCAATAAAAAACCAATTAGGGCGAAGGGCATAGCAAAAATGGTATGACTAAACTTTATAAGGGATAAGTATTGAGTTATCTTTTTAAACATCAGGCTCTGTCTTTAAAAATAAAGATAATGATGATAAGATAAAGAATAGGTACTGAACTTAAGAACATGGCAATTATAGAAGAGTGGTTCCATTTAGTTTCTTCAAAGTATTTTGTACGTTGAAATATTACAATAATAGAAACAATCATTCCTGCGGCTGAACATACCATACCATAAAGTAAAAGTGATATGGATAGACAAGAAAGGGTTGCTAATATGCCAAGCAATAAAGCTATGTTTGAAAGTGCTTTGTTTAATTTTCTCATAATTACTTACTCACTAAAACCTCTATTTCTTTGACAGGTGTTGCGCTAACAAGTCCTGCTTCGTTTATGTTTTGAAGATAAAGATCTTTCATTGTATTAATTAAATCTACTGAGAAAGGTATTTGTACTTTGATATAATTGTCTGTAAATCCGTTTATAAAACCATTTTTATTTTCTGCTTCAAACAACACTTTGCGCGTACTGCCTATATGCTGGTTGTAGAAATCACGTTGTTTTTTAACAGACAGTATACGAAGCATTTTATTACGCTCCTTTCTTTCATGAACAGGAACAACATTTTTAATAGCAATGGCATCCGTATTTGACCTTTCAGAATATGTAAACACATGCAGATAAGAAATATCTAAGCCATTAATAAAGTTATAAGTTTCCAAAAACTCTGTTTCTGCTTCACCAGGAAAACCCACAATAACATCTACACCAATACAGGCATGCGGCATAACCTGCTTAATACGGGCAACCCGTTCGGTATAAAGTTCACGCATATAGCGGCGACGCATTAATTTTAAAATACCATTGCTGCCGCTTTGCAAAGGCACATGGAAATGGGGAACAAACTTTTTTGATTGAGCCACAAAATCTATTATCTCATCTTTTAACAAATTAGGCTCTATCGATGAGATGCGAAAACGCTCAACACCGTCTACTTTATCTAATGCTGTTATCAGTTCTAAAAAAGTCTCCTGTTTCTTTTCGGTCTGTGATGTTTGCGTAAAACCAAAATCACCAATATTTACTCCTGTAAGCACAATTTCTTTTATGCCTTGTGCAGCTATTTCTTTTGCCTGTGCAACCACATTATCAATACTATCACTGCGGCTTTTGCCGCGTGCCAAAGGTATGGTGCAGTATGAGCAGGTATAATCGCAACCATCCTGCACTTTTAAAAAAGAGCGGGTTCTGTCTCCGGCAGAGTAAGAAGATATAAAAACATCCGTCTCTCCAATTTCGCAACTATACACCTGCGCAACTTCACTTTTGCTAAGGTTGTTAATATAATGCGGAAGGTTAAACTTTTCTTTAGCGCCCAGCACTATATCAACCCCAGGTATTTGCCCTATTTCATTGGCTTTTAATTGGGCATAACAACCAATAACCGCCACAATAGCCTGTGGGGCCAGTTTTTTTACATTACGGATAAGTCGTTTACACTCCTTATCAGCATTTTCGGTAACCGAGCAGGTATTTAGCACATATACATCTGCCGCATCGGCAAAATCTACTTTGCTATAGCCGTTATCTTCAAACTTACGGGCAATGCTAGACGTTTCGGCAAAGTTTAATTTGCAACCCAGCGTATGAAAAGCCACCTTTTTACCTATTGAATTCACGGGTGCAAAAGTATTAAAAATCTAAGCTAATTGAGCTCTTATTTTTATTAGCCTGTTTATCGAATTTAGAAAACTATTAAAGTTCTTGATTAGCCTAACAAACCTACTCCTGCAAATAAACCCGTTTAACCCTTGCAGATACAGAAGTTAGTATCTCATAAGAAATTGTACCAAGCGTATGTGCTAAGTTGTTTAGCGTTTCAGCAGAGTTAAACACAATTACTTCATCGCCTTCGCTGGCGTTAATTCCGGTAATATCAATCATGCACATATCCATACATACATTACCTATAATGGGTGCGGGTTTGTTTTGCACATATAAATGTCCAACACCATTGCCCAGCTTTCTATTCAATCCATCTGCATAACCAATAGGCAAGGTAGCCATAACAGTGGGTTTGGTAATCTTGCCCTTGCGGTTATAACCAACGGTATCTCCTGCCTGCAAATGTTTTATTTGCGAGATGGTAGTTTTTAAAGAACTTACATTCAATAATTGCTTTTGCTCCGCATCATTAATACCAACACCATATAAGCCAATACCCAAACGCACCATATCAAAATGCGCTTCCGGGAAACGCGTAATGCCTCCCGAATTACAAATATGTCTGAGTATAGAGTAGTTAAGTGCATCTGTAATTTGCTTACTTAACTGGTCAAACAAATTAATTTGTTGATGTGTGAAATCATCCAAGGCTCTATCATCACTGGCTACTAAATGAGAGAAAATACTTTTTACCTTTAAGAATTTATATTGCTTTAGCTTTTCAATAAGTGCTTTTATATCCTTCTCTTCAAAGCCCAAACGGTGCATACCCGTGTCTAACTTTATATGGATGGGAAAATTATTTTGTTTATGTATTGAAACATAATTAGCAAATTGCTCCAATAAATTAAAAGAAAATATCTCCGGTTCTAAGTTGTATTGAATCAGTTGGTCGAGGCTTTGCAACTCTGGGTTCATTACCATAATAGGAGTTGTAATACCATTCTTGCGAAGCTCAGCTCCTTCATCGGCATAAGCAACCGCAAAATAATTTACATGGGTATGTTGCAGTGCATTGGCAATTTCAAAACTTCCGCTGCCATACGAAAAGGCTTTAACCATAGGCATTATACCTATACCCAGTTTTAATTTACTTCGGTAATAATTTAAATTATGTATAAGATTATTAAGATTAATCTCTAAAACCGTATCATGACTTTTTTGCTGAAGTAATTTATGTACACGTTCAAAACCAAAGCTGCGTGCACCTTTTATAAGTATTACGGCATTATGAAAAGACAGAGAAGCACTCTTACTGGCATCTATAAAATCTTGTGTACTAGCAAAGAAAGTCTTCTTAATATTAAAGCTATGTTGTTGAGATAAAATATCTTTACCAACACCTATTAACTCGGAAACATTTTTACTTTCAAGTAAAGCATTTACTTCCTTATATAATTCCTGTGTGTTCTTCCCCGATTGCAAAATATCACTGAGTATAACAACCTTATGCTCATGTTGCTTTTGTTGTTTTAAAAAATCTAAGGCAATAGAAAGCGAAGAAATATCATTACTGTAAGAATCATTAATAAGCGTACAATTGTTTACCCCCTGCTTCATTTCAAGGCGCATCCCCAAAGGCTCCAGCTCTGCTATACGATGTTGTATTATCTCATTACTATAATTCAAATGAAGCATAAACAACCAACAGTGTATACAATTCTCTATAGAAGCTTTATCAGTAAAAGGAATGCGCAGTTCAATTTCTTTTTTATGATAGATTGCCTTTAATAGAGTATGCGAGTTTTGTTCTTCCTGAGAAGTGATTTGCAAATCTGCTTCCTCTATAAAAGACCATGTAATTCTTTTCTGTATACTGCTACTTGTTGACTGCAAACTGAAACCTATAGCTTCATAATCTTTACAGTAAATTAAAGTTTCGCAATCTTTAAAAAGTAAAAGTTTTTCGGTAGTCTTTTGTAAGTAATCTGCAAAGTTCTCGTCGTGGGCACTACCAATATTTGTAATGACACCAATAGTAGGTTTAATAATTGGTTCAAGCTTTTCCATCTCGCCGGGTAAAGAAATACCTGCTTCAAACAAAGCAAAATTATTATGTTCGTTTATTTGCCAAACCGAAAGCGGCACACCAATTTGCGAGTTATAACTCTTGGGGTTTTTACAAATGTTATAATAAGCACTCAACAATTGCCATAGCCATTCTTTTACAATGGTTTTTCCATTGCTGCCTGTTATACCAACTACAGGCACCTTAAACAGACTTCTTTTATACGCTGCTAATTGTTGCAGGGCAAGTAAAGTATCTTCAACTAATAAAAAAGAAGCCTCCTTTAATTCGTTGTAATAACTATTCTCTTCACTTACTAAAAAACAACGACAACCTTGTTGGTATAATTCTTTAATATAAATATGTCCGTTATGTCTTTCGCCTTTAATGGCAACAAAAAGCGTTTGTGTTGCAAAGCCGGAAGTACGGCTGTCTGTAAGAATGTTTGTAAAAGTATTCTCTTGCTCACCAATTAATTTGGCGGAAAGAATGCTTGCACTTTGAGAAGCAGAGAAGGTCATAAATGGTTACTCAGGTTTTTGGAAAGATTGATTATAACACTCCCTGCACAGCGGTTCATACGATTCCGTTTCGCCCAACATAACCAATGATGTGCCTGCCGATTTACGGAAACTGTAATTAGCCAAAGCCCCACATTGCATGCAGATGGCATGTACTTTGGTAACGTGCTCTGCAACGGCCATTAGTTGAGGTATAGGTCCGAAGGGCTTTCCTTCAAAATCGGTATCTAAACCAGCCACTATAACACGTGTACCCATATTAGCCAGTTTGTTGCACACGTTTACAAGTTCCATATCAAAAAATTGCGCTTCATCAATAGCCACCACATCTACTTCGTTTGCCAGTAATAATATGTTAGAACTGCTTGGCACGGGTGTACTCATAATCGCGTTAGCATCATGCGATACCACATCCATCTCATGATAACGCGTATCTATTTTAGGTTTAAAAATCTCAACCTTTTGTTTAGCAAACTGCGCGCGCTTTAATCTGCGTATCAGTTCTTCGGTCTTGCCCGAAAACATACTGCCGCATATAACCTCAATACTCCCCTTCTTGTTTGCCGCGCTGCGATGATTTTCTAAAAACATTTTAACTAAATAACAATAAATTAAACAAAAATACGTTATTTTTAAACAGAATAATTTACGTTTGCATTATGCAAAGAGATTTAGTGATACAGCAATTAAAAGAAGAAGCCAAAAAGGTAGAGCAATATCTCTTGCAATTACAGCAGGACGAACAACTTACACGTGCCGAAGCAGAGCAGTTTTTAAATGATGTTGAAAAGCTTTACCGAAACCTTGCTGTATATGCACACGTACTTAAAAATCAGGGTGATCTGCAGGTACATTTAAAAATTATGCAAAGCGTACCACCTCTTGAAACGCCTCCTGCCATTGTTGAAAAGGAAAAGAAAGAAGAGCCGACACAACTAACCATAGAAGAACCTGTGCAACTTACCATTGAAGAAAGAGTAGAAGAAATTATATCCATTACAACCAAAGAGAACCCTTCCATAAAAAGAATTGAGTTTAGCATTAACGACAAGTTCAGAATTATAAACGAATTGTTTTTTCAGAGCCAACAAGAGTTTCAGGCAGCATTGCAGCAACTTAATGCCATCGGCACTTTAGAGGAAAGTATTTTTTACCTCGATTCTTTAAAAGAAATTTACAACTGGAAACCAAACAACGATTTGGTAAAAAACATATACGCTTTGGTAAACAAACGCTTTATGTAGAGTTGTCATTCTAAGCTTTTCGAAGGATAATTGACAAAGCTATCTCACAATAATCACCCTTTTATTTACTACACCCTCATTGCTTTGCAGGCTTATATTATACACAACCCTCCTCACTTAAACTGCTGGCTAAATAGTGATTATCTGACTCAACGTCTTGACTATTGCTCTCATATAGATGACAATTGCTCTTATCTTCATCACTATCAAACTCATCTTCATGTTAATTGCTCTCGTTGTCATGCTTATTGCTCTCATTGTCATCACAACTGCTCTCATCTACATGTTTATCTGACTCATCTTCATGCTTATTGCTCTTATAGTCGTCACTATAAGAGCAATCATCACTTTTACTACTTCACAGTTACATATATCCAGTCACCATATATGTAATGTGTAGCACCATCTGCATAAGTTGCCTTACGTGAGCTGGTAGTTGCCACCGGTGTAGTACCTCTTGCAATAGCAGTAGTAGCAGCACTAACGACACCTCCTCTCTTTTTATTCGGAATAGGTAAAATCAAAGCTTTTCTTGCAGTATAACACTTAATTAAATAATACGTTAAAATTTACAAAGCAATAATTATAAGCATCATCTGTAAGGTATAACTCGTATCTTTACTGTTACTTTTTATATGGGCACTACCGATAATATTATTATACAAAAGTTAGATGAGTTTATACGCAAGTATTACAAAAATCAACTCATCAAAGGCTTGCTGTATTCGGTTGGTTTGGTATTGTTGTTTTATATAGGTGTAAGCACTTTAGAGTATTTTGCCGAGTTTAATACCATAATACGCACCATTTTGTTTTATGCCTTTATAGGAACAAGTGCATATATACTTACCAAATATATTGTGGTGCCGCTTTTAAAGTTAAACAGCTTTGGGTCGGTTATTAGTTACAAACAGGCCGCAAGTATTATAGGGCTTCATTTTAGCAACGTGCAGGATAAATTGCTGAATGTATTGCAACTGCAATCTATAAAAGATAATACCGCTTCGGTAGCGTTATTGCAAGCAAGCATTAACCAAAAAGTTACCGAATTAAGACCCATTCCGTTTACCGCAGCAATTGATATCAATGAAAACAGAAAGTACCTGAAATATGTTTCCATTCCGTTTTTACTACTATTCTCTATTTTGATTATTGCGCCTAAGATTATACAAACGGGTACCAAACGATTAATTCATCATTCCTCCTATTATGAAAAAGAAGCGCCCTTTCAGTTTGAAATAGCCAACAAAGATTTAAAGGCCGTACAACAACAGGATTTTACTCTTCATGTAAAAATTAATGGCAGCGAAGCACCTGCCGAAGTGTTTGTAGTTATAAAAGGGAATGAATTGAAACTGGAAAAGCAAAAAGCGGATGAGTTTACCTACACCTTTAAAAACCTGCAGCAGGATGTTGACTTTCAGTTATCAGGAGGCGGGTTTAAATCAAAACCATATAACCTAACAGTATTGCCAAAGCCTATATTACTTGGCTTTGAAGCACAACTTAAATACCCTACCTACCTTAACCGTAAAGATGAAGTAATAAGCAATACCGGGGATATGCTGGTGCCACAGGGAACGAAAATAATCTGGACGTTTAATACCAAAAACAGCGATGGTATCTCCCTACACTTTGCCGATTCAGTACTTGAATTAAAACCTATCGCAGAAAACAAGTTCTCGTTCAGCAAACGTTTTATGCAGAACTCGGCTTATACCATAAACACCAACAACCGTTTTGTGCAGAAGGCAGATTCGGTTAATTATGCAATTAATGTGATACCGGATGCATATCCTATAATTGAAATGCACGAAAAAACAGATTCGTTAAAGAAGGATATTATCTATTTCTCGGGCAATATAAAAGATGATTATGGGTTTAACCGTTTTCAGTTTCATTACAAAGTGTATAGCTCAGATACCAGCGGAACAGCATCTGAAAAAGTGCAGGAGTATACCATGCCTCTGCAGGTCAGTCAGCTTACGCAGCCATTTGTACATTACATAGATATTTCTAAACTGGCTTTAAAACCCGGAGATAAGGTGGAATACTATTTTGAAGTGTGGGATAATGACGGGGTAAATGGTTCTAAATCTGCCAAAACAAGTATTGAAACCTTTAAAGCACCAACGCTTGATGAACTTGAAAAAGAAACAGATAAGAACAACGCTACTATTAAAGAAGATTTAGAGGCAAGTTTGAAGAAGGCTAAAGACCTGCAAAAAGAAATTGCCGACCTGAACAAAAAAGTACTGGAGAAAAAGCAATTGGGTTATGATGAAAAGAAACAACTGGAAAAGCTTTTGAAAAATGAAAAAGAACTGGAAAAGAAAATAGACCAGATGAAGCAGGATAATGCGCAGAATAACGAAGAGCAGAACAAATACAAAAATCAGAACGAAAGTATTTTAGAAAAGCAAAAAGAACTGGAAAAGCTTTTTGAAAACATGATGACACCCGAAATGAAAAAGATGTTTGATGAGCTGCAAAAGCTGATGGATAAAATGGATAAGAATAAAGTGCAGGAAACGTTAGAGAAATTAAAACTGAGTGATAAAGATATTGAAAAAGAACTGGACAGAACATTGGAACAGTTTAAGCAAATGGAAGTGGAGCAGAAGATGGAAGATGTTACCAAAAAGCTGGATGAGCTTGCTAAGAAACAAGAAGAGTTAAGTAAAGAAACTGAAAACAAAAAAACTGACGATAAGAATAAGACTGCTGATAAGGAGAATAAAGATACCCAGCAAAAGAAGCAAGATGATAAAAACCAAACAGGAGAGAATAAAAAAGATGATGCTAAAACTACTCAGAAAAAGCAAGATGAACTAACAAAGAAGTTTGATGATATAAAAAAGGATATTGAAAAAATGCAGGAGCTTAATAAGAGCATGGAAAATCAATTACCTATGCCCGATACCAAAGCGCAGGAACAAAAGGCAAGTGAACAACAACAAAACGCTTCGGAACAATTGCAAAAGAATAATAAAAAAGGAGCATCTAAATCTCAGAAAGAAGCAGCCGAGCAAATACAGCAAATGAGTGAGCAGATGCAAAAGGCTTTAGATAAAATGCAAAAAGATGAAGAAGGGGAAGATATGATGGCTATCAGGCAGGTATTGGAAAACTTGTTACATATATCTTTTGCACAGGAAGAGTTGGATAAGGATATAAAAAAGACAAAAACAAACGACCCTCATTATACCAAGCTTGCGCAAAACCAAAAGCAATTGCAGGACGATAGTAAGATTGTAGAAGACAGTTTGTTTGCTATAAGTAAGCGTAATCCAAAAGTTTCAGCGGTTATAAATCGTGAGATAAGCAGCGTGCAAATGAATATGCAAAAAGCCATCAGTGCACTTGAAGAACGTAACAACGGAGAAGCACAGGTGCGCGGACAAAACGCGATGACGTCTATTAACAACCTTGCTTTAATGCTGAATGAATCATTGGAAAAGATGCAAAAAGAAATGCAGATGAAAGGTAAACCCAGTGATAAACCGGGTACGGGTAAATGTAAAAAACCGGGTAGCGGACAGGGACAAAAGCCAAGCATGAGCAGCATGCGCAAAATGCAAGAACAGCTAAATAAACAAATTGAACAGATGAAAAAAATGCTGGAAGAAGGTAAACAAGCCGGTGGTAAAAAACCGGGCGATAAACCCGGGCAACAAAAAGGAGGGAATAATCCTTACGGTAATATGCCCGGAATGAGTGAAAGTATTGCTAAAATGGCTGCTGAGCAGGAGGCTATACGCAGAAGTGTGCAAGAAGCTATGCAAAAATTAAAAGAAGGTGGGCAACAACCTGGCGGAGATATGCTTAGCAAGATGGAGGAAACTGAAAC
This sequence comes from Candidatus Saccharimonadota bacterium, assembly GCA_903970545.1. Taxonomy (GTDB): domain Bacteria; phylum Bacteroidota; class Bacteroidia; order B-17B0; family Aurantibacillaceae; genus PALSA-968. The sequence goes on from CAJCJB010000081.1 coordinate 10,713, forward strand.
CGATTTGGTTAACAAACGGATCACACAAGAAACGATTAAACGTCAACAAGAAATAATGACCAAACTGCTGGAGAGCGAAAAAGCCGAACGCCAGCAGGAACAAGATGAACAACGTAAAAGCAACGAAGCTAAACAAGAAGGTTATGCCAATCCTGCTTTATTTTTAGAATACCACAAACTGAAAGAAAAAGAAACGGAACTGCTTAAAACTATACCTGCAGATTTAACTCCTTATTATCGCCAAAAAGTAAACGAATACTTTAATACGGTTGAGAAATAGCGGGTAGAGCTCAACAATACTTAGCAACCAAATTTTCTACAAAGCCTCATCATCACCCATCTTCTTTAAATTATCTTCCGGTAAGCGATCAATTAGATAGTTATATGGGTCAATACTTGCCTGATAAGAATAAACAACAAAATATCAGTCATTAATTATAATTTTTATACCTTCATCGTTCAATTATTTTTCAAATGCCTGATACACAAAGAGAACAGATAATAAAAATGCTTCGCGAGAAATCAGTTATGAAGCAGGATGTATATAAAAATGCGCAAAACACATTTGAAGCCTTAAAAGAGGTAGTAAAAACCATTGCCGACGATTTAAAAACAGAGGCGCAAAAAATAGATAAACGCATAACCGTAGAGTACCGTTTTACCAGCGACCATGAAATAGAGTTGAAAGTGGCAGGCGATATGCTGGTTTTTTATATGCATAGTAATGTGTTTGAGTTTGAAAAAAGTCACCCTATGTTTAAAACGGGTTATGTAAAGCAAAACGAACTTAACTCGTATTGTGGTATTATATATGTGTATAATTTTTTGGCAGATAGTTTTAAGTACAATCGTTTGCAAGATTTGGGCTATCTTATATCTCGGGTATTTGTTAATAGAGAGAGTAGATTTTTCATAGAGGCTAAACCACCATTGGGTTATAAATACAGTAATTTTTCTGATACAGCAATAAGTAACCAAGCGTTAAAAGAAATTGTTTACGATTTAATATTCTATGCTATAAGCTTTGATTTATATACTCCTCCGTCAGAAACAGTACGCGAAATCTCTTTAAATGAGATTATTGAGCGTGTTCAAAGCGATAAACTGAAAACTGGTAAACGTTTAGGTTTTAAATCGCAAACCGATGGGAATGTGGGCGACGAGTTAACTTGGTAATTTTTTGGCGAATTAAAAAAATAATGTACATTTGCGCTCCATTAAAAAAATGGCCCGTTCGTCTAGGGGTTAGGACGCGTCCCTTTCACGGACGAAACACGAGTTCGATTCTCGTACGGGCTACTCCACAGGAAAGCACCTCATTTTCGAGGTGCTTTGTTTTTTTACCCCCTCCAAGAGCCTTGCTGTTCCTACAAAGTAAGCCAACTGCACTATTTACTTTTGGAGTTCGATATGCTTTATTCTCAAAAATCAGTTTTTCGGGGAATATCGAACTCACAATACGCTGTTTAACTGCTGTCCCCTTTGTAGTATAGTATTTATCAATGTTTTGGATAATATCTAAGCCATCGTCAATAATATCGTTGTGGTTTTCGATTCCTTCGCGGTATTTACTTTCCTCTGCATTCAGCTTGTCTAATTTCTCCTCTATTTCATACTTCATTTCCTTGTATTCGGTTGCAGTCAGTTCCCCATCCAACATTAAGTCCTTGCCATTTTTAATTCTTTGTCTTTGTTTAGCTATTTCCTGTTGTATCTTTTCAAGTTCGGTTTTTCCGGTGTGGTTTTGTTCTTTGAATTGCTGTTTCAAAATATTTCCCAATAGTTTAATACTTTGGGGATTGGTTTTAAAATCGGCTAAGTAATTTTCAAATGCCTCATTCACATCTTTAGCCCTTTGTCTTTCTTTACAACCATGACTGCAATGGTAATAGTAAAATTTAGTACCCATTTTTCCTTTAGAGGCAGAGGCGGTTAAGTTGCTATTACATCTTGGGCATTGTAAAAAGCCTCTTAGCGGGAACTCATCCCGAATAGTCTGTACTTTATTCGGTCTGTTCTTTTTTCTGCCTTCGAGTATATCCTGTACTGTATAAAAAGTAACATCATCTATAAGGGGTTCGTGTAT
>CAJCJB010000082.1 GCA_903970545.1 Candidatus Saccharimonadota bacterium
AAAAGAATACAAGAAGATATAATCTTAAACCCTTTTTCACAAGTCAAATATAGGCAGGTTTTATAAAGAATAGATTACTGAAATTGGAATTGTATAAAACAAAGGTTTCAATCTTAGTTGGGTTGAAACCCTTGTTTGCTTTTTATCTGATATGGCATCATTTTTGTCGGGCTGACGTCGTGAAAGCTTTAGCCAACTCAAGCCTAACTATCAAACAGTTAGGTGCAGAAAGAACAAAAATTTACCCCATTGGTCTCATACACATTGATTGGAAATGCTATGTTTCAACAGGCTTTTAAAGAACATTTTTACTATTGCAAAGCTAATCATTATAAACCATTTAACACTTAAATGAATTAAAATATTATTGCTTAATCATCCCTAAATGCTTTGATTAACTATAGAACTACTCTAAAATCGTGTCTTCTTTTTTCCATTTTTTCTGAGTTGTATCATAATTATTCTTTAAAGCAAAAGGATTTTTAGGCTTATTGGTTTCCATCATTCTTATAATATCTTCATATCTATAGTACATCAACCCACCTATCTTTGTAAAAATAATCGTTCCATTTAAACGCATATTTTGTAGAGTACCTGTGGAGATGCCAAGTAGTTTACAAACTTCATAAGATTTCAGCCACTCTTTATGTTGAAAGTTAAATCCTTTGTTTCTAAGTGGACGGCACTCGTATCAAAACTGATCCGGCGTTTATCCGCACAGTAGAGAATAACTCCGAGTTTGCCTCTGCCGCTAAAGCAGGTAAACTTTTGCGAAAAGCTGTAAGGGCTTTTATACTTGGTTCGGCAGACCATCGTGTAACATCACGCTTAACAGCTTTAATGATGAAAATAAAGCAGTTGGATGCCACCAGTATAAGAGGATTGCGTACCGTAGGTACGGCAATTGTGCTGCCAAGCGCAATGGGCTTGCTACAAGGGTTTAACTTTAATAAGCGCTCTTTGTTAGGCGAAGTTTTATTTAAGCCCTATACCATAAATGCGACTACAGGCGAAATTGATATTACTGCATTCTTTGCAGCTAATGATATTAAGATGCCGACAGGTGCAACTCATGTATCGCTTACCTCATGCTGGGCGAAAGTGGACTTTGTGAATAATGTTTACAATGTGCAAACATCGCCTGCAACCAATGTAGCTAAAACGGCAGCAGCAGCGAACGTAAGTTTAATACCTACCGCAGCAGCTACCGGAACAGGAACAAATCTTTACATGCTTAAAGTGGAGTTCTTCCAAATGGTAAATACTGTGCAGTATTCATTAAAAAACGGTTCATACAATGCCGTAGCCATTGTACAAGTATCATAATCTTAAAAAAGAAAGGAGAAACAAAACATGAACATTCTACACTATTTCATCAGGATTGTATAAGATTATTCCTCCTATTTTAGTGTAAGGCATTGTTCCATTAATACGAAGGTTTTGTAATGTGCCAGGAGAGATGCCTAACAATCTTTGTACCTGATGAGATTTAAGCCACTTCTTACCCGTTTCTTGTTGCTTAGATTTAGGATCACTCAATAGTTTTTTAATTTCTTCGAGTAGTTCGGTTTTAAATACCTGCAAATCTTCTTTTGTTGCAATGTCTATTTTCATTGTACTGCTTTTTGAAGTTTTATTGCTTTTTCGGGACATGCCGTAACACATAAACCACAAGCATGGCACATATCAGGTTTTACCACATAGGCTTTATCTTTTCCATGAACTCTTGTTTTTAGTTTACCTATAAATGAAAGTTGTTTTAAATCTTTATCATTTATGGGTTTCATTTCAAAAACATCAAAAGGACAAACTTCTATACATGGCCCTTTGGCCTCACATTTATTAAAATCTACTACCGGAACAAGTTGCCCTGCTTCTTCTTTGCAATTATCTTTTGTAAGTTGTTTCATAGAGGCAAATCTATATTTGAACTGATGAGAAAGAAAGATTTATTAGGCTATAAGATTATACTGGTAGGTGAATGTAGGAATACAGAGGGTAAAAGCGCCTGCGGCTGGCGGTTGGGAACGGCTGCAAAAAATGGAGTGAGGAACGAACGAAATGATTTGCGGACGTTGTGCGTGCGAGCCACCTGCGAGTGGAGTGAGGGGGTGCGGCATAGAAGCCCGCAATGAAATGCGCTAACTAAAAATTATTACCATAATTTAAAAGCGCATGAATGAGGGCGGATGCAAACCCTGTGGGAAGCAAGCATTAGGTTTGGTAGCGTGGTATCTGTGCGTGGAGTTAGCAAACCTTTTGCTTGCGACAACACAAGGGCAAAAGGCAGACAATAATATAACAGCAACTAAAACTGACTTTTGCCCGCAGCCCGAACGACTCAGCAGGCGAGCCCTACACGAGCAGCCGATGGACTGAAAGCGGCTGAAAGGAATGAAGCGAAACGCTGCCCAGTGTTAACGGGCAGAACGTGGAGCGAAAAGAGTGAAGCTGCTTGCAGGACAAAACAGGCTGCTGTGACGAAGCCCCGTGCAACATGCAAAAGGCGTGACAAACTGAGGCACGAACCCGCAGGGCAAAATAGCTTTTGCTTAATACCTTATGAAATAAGCAAAGGAAAAGCAAAGGCTATTTTGGTTTGGCGTGAATTTTTGCTTGCACAGGCGAGGAACACCACTTTACCTGTTCGGAGGAAAATGCTTACCCTATCATATAGACAGTAAAAAGCTCTATTTTTACTGTTTGTGTATGGGGCTGATAATTATTTAGTGTCAAAAACAGAGCAAACACTAAAAAATAGATTATTTATTGTTTGCGATATAAAAATAAGTAAATTTGATGTCAGAATTTAAGTAAACACTAAAAAACAGAAAATTTAATGCCTGAAATACTATATCAAATCAATCCTAACCGTAATGTTCCCTGGAATGATATTCCTTTATTACCCATACATGAAGATTTATACCGGACGGCAGATATTTATGAAAAACTTGGCGAAGCCAAGGCTGCTATTGCAAGGCTACAAGGAAGGAGTGTTGTAATCCCTAACCAAGGGTTACTTATTAATACAATTAGTTTGCAGGAAGCAAAAGCATCAAGTGCCATAGAAAATATATTTACAACAGACGATGAGCTTTACAGGGCTTATAGCGATGATGATGCGCAAGGGACATCTAAAGAAGTATTGCGTGCGCGTGAAGCTTTGTGGGCAGGTTATCATTATTTACAGGAGCAGCCAGCATTTAATGAACGTTACTTTGTACAAGTATTTCAGGAAATACAACAAACTACCGATGAGATACGACCTGATTTTACCAATACCACCATTAAACAAGGTGGCGACGGACCTAATGCGGGACAGGTTATTTATACTCCACCAAGAGGGACGGAAATATTGCATGCAAAACTGGCGAACCTAATTGAGTTTGTAAATAATGATGAAGTATATAAGATAGACCATGTTTTGAAGATGGCGATTGCACACTTTCAGTTTGAGGCGATACATCCATTTAGAGATGGTAATGGCCGCACGGGTAGAATATTTAATATACATTACTTAACCAAAAAAGGGTTGTTGGATTTACCGATTTTATTTTTGAGCCGGTATATTATGGATAATAAAGATGATTATTATTCAGGATTAATGGGGGTTTCGCAAAGAGGCGACTGGAAAACATGGCTGCTTTATATGCTAAGAGCAGTTGAAGTAACCTCAAATATTACTTACAGAAAGATAAATGATATTGTTGAAGCTAAAGAAAATATACTGGCACATATAAAGAAAGAAGCAAAAAAACTGCGTAAACCGGATGAACTGGTTGATATGATTTTTACTCAACCGTTTACCAAAGTAAAACATTTGCAGGAAGCAAAAATATACTCTGAGGTTACTGCACGGGAATACCTAAACCAATTATGTGAGCTACGTGTGCTTGAGAAAAAACTTATTGAAGGCCACCATTATTACCTGAATATAGAATTACACAGGATTTTATCGGAATAAAAAATGTACTATGTTGGTTGGAAAAGAAGCTCACACATTATGCTTTTCTAATTCCATAAAATCCGTTTTCTTACTGATAATATATTTTCTTCCACCAAGAAGAATGCAGTCCACCTTTTTAAGGTTGTTAATGGAAAAACTTCTCACTTCATTGTCCCAGTTGAAATTTGTTCCACCATAATCAGCTTTTACAAAGCCGTCAAGTGAAATTTGCATTTGTAATTTTAATTTTCTCATTGTGTTTTATTTTCTATTGTTTGCAGTCTGTTTTTGTTGCGATAAAGTTGCCAACAGATTTTCCAAGTAGTTTAATGTCATCGTGAAGCCTGTTTGGAAGCCCATTTCAATCATTTTCTCCATGCGGGTAAGTGATTCATTATAAATAGTAATACTCACTTTTGTTGTTCCGTTTTGTTCGCTGAAATTCAAATCCCATTCAGAACTGGGCATTTCAGTATTGATGTTTTCATCCTCGTCGGCAAAAGCAGAAAGGAATTTAAAATTAGTTGTCGGACTGATGGAAGTAAATTTCTGAATTGACCAATGTTCTTGCCCTTCGGGGCTTACCATGGCATAAAATCTTCGTCCGCCAACTTTGAACTCCATAATTTTTGTTTTTGATGCCCAAGGTTTTGGTGCCCACCATTGGTCAAGAATTTCTTGTTTGGTAAATGCATCCCATACCAATGAAAGATTGGCATCAAATTCTCTGTTTACAAATACCGTTTTTGTTGTTTTGTCAACGGTAAAATCAAATAGCAAATTGCTTTTCATTTTTTCTGTTTTTTAATTGTTAATAATACTTTGTCGAGTTGATTAAATCGGGCTTCCCACAATTGTTGGAAAGGTTCTATCCAGTCTGATATTTCTTTCATTTTTTTTGGGTTTAGGTGATAATAAATTTCTCTGCCATTTAGTTCTTGTTCCCAAAAGAATATAGTGTAAAGTCCAGCTTGCGTGTATTGCTTTCTAATTGTGCAACCCTCGGTTGCACAATTGCTAAGCTAATAATAAGGTCTCATTTAGAATGAGTTATTATGAATCATTTTACACCCAAATTAAATAAAAGAAGCAGTAATTTAATTCATTTTACTGACATTTAATTTGCTATAATGTGAACTCGTCGGGCTGACGTGACTCGAACACGCGACCCCTAGCACCCCATGCTAGTACACTACCAACTGTGCTACAGCCCGATTTTTAATGTGCGCAAAAATAATCTTTTTTTAAAAACAGGGATATTATTTTATGATAAGCTTTTGATTACTTAGCTCATCATTAGAGGAACTAACTACATGATAGGTTCCCTGAGAAACTGGGGGAGACATGTCCTGAGATTTTAAAGAATTCTTTTTAAGATTCAGGGCTACCATCGTATAATAATCGTTTCCACTTGCATCGCGCAAAACTAACAAGGTTTTATTTTTACCGTTTGCTGATGGCTGAGAAATGGTTCCGGATGCCTGATAAATAATACCGGATATTTGAGAAATGGTATTTACTGCCTGCTCATTATTTGCTGTCTTTTCTTCTTCCAGTTTAAAAGTAACGGTTTGAGAATAGCGAAAATTACCCGCCTCATCCGTTTGTTTAATACGGTAATAAGATACCCCACTATAAGGCTGATAATCCGTTTCAAAATAATCAGAATAAAATGTGCCGCTTTCTAAGGCCGGAATATCAAGCAGCTTGATAAAGTCGTTACCATCTTTACTTTTTTCTATCGTAAAATAAGGCCCGCCGGTTAGAACCGAAGTACTGAATTTAATGTCTATTTTATTACCATGCTGAACTGCCGTAAAATCAATTAGCTCTAAAGCAGGCATTTCTCCAGAAGCAAAAGTACAAGTACTTAGGTAAATGAAAGTAAATAAAAACAGGGCACTCTTTTTCAATTGTAATTTTTTAACGAGGTAAAAGTAAACTATTTTACCATTAATCAAAACGACATATTAAAAACTTACTATAAACGTGGTTGTTAAAAACAGGAGTGTAATAACTACATACCCCAACCGTCTATCTAACTATTACAAAGCAAAATATACTAAAACCTCCATTTGTGCGTTAATGGTTAAAATTTATTAGTTTTACCTCGCATGTTTTCTTTCAGAAAGAATTTTATCGGGTTCTTGTTTATAGCCTCCCAAGTCTGTTCTGCACAAGTTGCCAAGTATAGCAACGAGTTTTTAACCATTGGTGTTAGTGCACGTGCACTGGCAATGGGAGGGGCAAATATTGTAACTTCAACCGATGTAACTGCCGGATATTTTAATCCTGCCAACCTGCTTAAAATAAAACCAAAATATCAACTGGCATTAATGCATAACGAGTATTATGCCGGGCTTGCCAAATACGATTACGCTGCTTTTTCTACCCGTATAGATAGCAATAGTGTGGCGGCGGTAAGCGTTATCAGGTTTGGTACCGATAATATACCCAACACGCTGAACCTGGTAGATGCAAATGGAAACACCAACTACAACAACATAAGCACTTTTGCCGTAACCAACTTTGCCACCTTGCTTTCTTATGCACGCAAAATACCCAAGCTAAAAGGCTTTATGTTAGGGGCTACCGCTAAAATTGTGCGAAACTCACTAGGTCCTTTCGGGGGGTCATGGGGTTTTGGGTTTGATGTGGGTGCATCTTATACCTATAAGAAATGGCACTTTGCTGCTGTTGGGCGCGATATTACGGGTACGTTTAATGCCTATTCGTATAATCTTACAGCTTCTCAGCAACAAACATTTGCGCTTACGGGCAATACCATACCATCTAACTCGATAGAAGTAACCCTGCCCAGTTTAATACTGGGTGTATCGCGCACCTTTATTGTTTGGAAAGACAAGCTTTCTTTAACCCCCGAGGTAAATTTTGTTACCACTTTTGATGGCAGAAGAAATGAAGTGGTAAGCACCCGGGCTTTTAGTATAGACCCCCTTATAGGCTTAGAACTTTGTTATTTGCGCCTGATTTATTTACGTGCCGGTTTTAATAACATACAACAGGCAACCAATATTAATAATGTTAACCAATGGGTAGTTACGCCAAGCATAGGGGTAGGTATTAAGTATAAAATTTTTATGCTCGATTATGCACTTACCAATTTTGGTGGCGGAGATGGTGCTATAGGTTCTTACAGCAATATCTTTTCGCTAAGGATAGATATTAATAACCTGCATTTCGCTAAACCAAAAGCATAACACAAACAACAACATACCTGCATACATGCAGCAAAACAGGCGTTTGGTATTGCGCCTACCAACGTTGGTATAAACGTTACCAATGCTGGTAAGGAAACTATATACATTGGTAATAACCTTACTAACGTTGGTATGAAAGCTATCAATGCTG
>CAJCJB010000083.1 GCA_903970545.1 Candidatus Saccharimonadota bacterium
GACCTCACCCCCAGCCCCTCTCCTAAGAGGAGAGGGGGGAGCGGTTTATTTCTTTTTGTGATGTTTTTTGTGTGATGAGCGAACTTCGGTTACAAAACGGATTGCGGCAACCTGTTTATATTGAGGGCTTGAAGCACCGAAGGCTGATTTAACGTAAGATTTGACTTCTTTGGCTATTTGCACTAAACCAGTTGCGGGGTCGTAAAGAACTTTGGTGCGGGTTGCCATAGAGGTGTGGTAAGCAGTTTGGGCAGATTTGACATTATTGTTGGCAGTTGTATAAGATGCAGCAGTTGTGTTTAGGTTGGCTACTTTTAGGTTAGCCTCGTTGGGATTGTAGGCAGGATATAGGGAAACATAACTTACGAGTTCTTGAAAGTGGGCTACAAGTTCATCAAAACTAAGTTGGGCTGTGGAGATGGAATGGGGAGTAACAGGGGTAGTTTGAGGGGCTGTTTTTTCGGAAGAGGGAACTGAAGTGGTGGGCGTAGTAGTTGGTGTGCCGCCGCCGGTAGGAGTAGTAGTTGGTGTGGCAGTTGGAGTTGTTGTGTTGGTAGTTGTTTTTTTGGTTGCGCGACTGCCCTGAATTTTACGGTTAATTGTTTTTGCATTTAGCATGGTTTGTGCATTTGCACCTGCTGCTGCTAATGCTGCCATGATTTGTGTAGCAAGAGGTTTGAGACCAATGAACAATACCTCGCGTGTATTAATGACATGATTTAGATTGTTGTGTTTGGTATCCATATCGGTAAGGGCGTTGGTGGCATTGGTATAGATGGTTTGTAGTGCCGTTATAGTTATAGCAGAGTTAGATGGATTGTAGTTTGTACCAAAACCCTGACAGTCTATAATTAGGGTTTGGAAGTTAGCTACGTTTTTTGCATGACCTGTTTCTGATGTAGAAGTTTTTTTGGGGGTTGAAGGTGTTGTTGCCATTGTGTTTGTTTTTAAAGTTTATTTATTGCTTAACGTAAAGTTAGTGAAAATAGTCTGTAAACCCTTACTATACTTATGAACCAGCGGTTTGTATCTTAATTTTTGTATGTGAAAAATAAGGTTATTTTATAGGGACTGAGTTTTTTACTTGCAGAAAGACAAATGATTTTTATCTATGTTTGTATGATATAAAGATGAACTATACTAAAGAAGATATAATAGCTGAATACAAAAAATTAAAAGAGCATTTAGGTAACCCCCCTTCATCAATTACCTTTGAAAAGGAAACAGGCATTAATTTAAAATCATTAGAGAAATTCTTTGGAAGAAAATCTTGGGCAAAATTGGTTACCAAATGTGGAGATACTCCAAATAATTTCTTTACATCAAAGACTGAACTTGAAGAAATACTAATTCAATGGGCTACACTTGCAAGAAACTTGAAAGAATTACCAGCAGTTGCAGATTGGATATATAATAAATGTAAACCAAGTACAAATAATATCAAAAGCAGTCACAATTTAACTTGGACAGATATTCCCTATAAATTTCTTGAATTATATTCTGATAAAGAAGAATGGAAAGATGTTATTGCTCTTGTCCCAAATCGTTTTGTAAGCGAAAAAATAGTTTCAAAACCTATTCTTAAAATTGAAGGGTTGAACTATGAATATATAAAATTTATTCCTCCTATTGTTCAAGATTTAGTTGAGCTTTCTGTTAATGAAGAAAAAGCAAGAGAGTTTGAGAAGAATGTTAATCTTGTTTTTCAAATGTTAGGCTTTGAAGTTACTGACTATGGGCAAGGCACAGGTAGAAATCCTGACGGAGTTGCTAAGGAAAACCAATACAGGTATGCTATCTTAATTGATGCCAAATCAAGAAAAGAAAATTATAAAATCGGAACAGAGGATAGAAAATTTATCGAATACATAAAGACCTTTTCTGAGCCACTAAAGAAAAGTGGTTTTACAAATATTTATTTTCTTATCGTATCAAGTGGTTTTGATTCTGTAGCTCCAACAGCTATTAAAAATATTAAAGTTGAAACGCAGGTTACAACAACACTTCTAACATCGAGATTACTACTTAAAATATTATCAACCAAAATTAAGAATCCAAGATTGTTTGATTTAAAGAAATTCCAAGAGTTATTAATCGAAGATGGAGAAATAACTGAAAAAAGAATTGACAAGTTTATATCAATCTTAAAATAAAGATAGGGTGCGTTAGGGATTGTAGTGGAAAGCCCACAGCCGTAATCGGCGAGGACTTGTAACGGAAAGCCCGACGGCGCGCTAAGATTTCTCGACTACGCTCGAAATGACAAAGCGCGCGCCGGAACGCCCATAAGAAAATGTTATAATTCTTTCTTTAAAAACTTAGCGGTAAAGCTTTCTTTATGTTTTACAATTTCTTCGGGTGTTCCGGTGCAAAGTATTTGTCCGCCACGGGCGCCGCCTTCGGGTCCCATATCTATAATATAATCGGCCATTTTAATAATATCGAGGTTGTGCTCTATTACCAAAACGGTGTTGCCGTTTTCTACCAAACGGTTAAGCACATCTAACAATATACGGATGTCCTCGAAATGCAAACCGGTGGTGGGTTCATCCAGTATATAAAAGGTTTTGCCGGTATCTTTTTTGCTAAGCTCGGTGGCAAGTTTTACGCGCTGTGCCTCGCCGCCGCTAAGTGTGGTGGCTTGCTGCCCTAAGGTAATATAACCAAGCCCAACATCGTGCAAGGTTTTTATGCGCTGGTTGATATAGGGTACGTGTTCAAAAAACTCAACGGCCTGGTCGATGGTCATGTTGAGCACATCGTTAATTGACTTGCCTTTATAACGAACTTCTAAGGTTTCGCGGTTATATCGTTTGCCCTGGCACTCATCACACAGCACATATACATCGGGCAGGAAATTCATCTCGATGGTTTTCATACCTGCACCACCACAGGTTTCGCACCTGCCTCCTTTTACATTAAAAGAAAACCTGCCGGGTTTATAACCCCTGATGTTTGCTTCGGGTAGTGATGCAAACAGGTTGCGTATATCATCAAACACTTTGGTGTAAGTAGCAGGGTTGCTGCGCGGGGTTCTGCCAATAGGCGATTGGTCTATCTCAATTATTTTATCAATATGCTCAAGCCCGGTTATTGATTTGTAAGGAAGTGGCTTAGTTTCTGATTTATAAAAATGGTGACTAAGAATAGGGTACAATGTTTCATTAATCAACGTTGATTTACCACTACCCGAAACACCTGTTACCCCTATAAAGCAACCCAAAGGAAGTTCTATGGATACATTTTTTAAATTATTACCCGTTGCTCCTTTCAAAGTTATTTTCTTTCCGATTCCTTTTCTTCTTTGTTTAGGAACGGCGATTTCTTTTTTACCTGTTATGTATTGCGCGGTAACGGTAGCACTATTTATAAGTGCCTTTGGGTTTGATGCCGCCACAATACTACCCCCATGAATACCTGCACCCGGACCAATATCAATCACATAATCTGCAGCCAGCATAATATCTTTATCATGCTCAACAACTAATACAGAATTGCCTGCATCACGTAAATTCTTTAGAGCGGTAATTAATCTTTCATTATCACGTTGATGCAAACCAATACTTGGTTCATCTAAAATATAAAGCACGCCAACCAACTGCGAACCAATTTGTGTGGCAAGTCGTATGCGCTGGGCTTCTCCACCTGATAAAGAGCGGGAGCTGAGGTTTAAAGAAACGTAATCCAATCCTACTTCTAATAGGAAACCTATGCGCGCACGTATCTCTTTCAGTATCTCTTTTGAAATAATTTGTTGAGATTTGGTTAGTCGCTTTTCAATGTCTTTAAAAAAGACATTTAGTGACGCAATATCCAATTGGGATAGTTCAGCAATGTTCTTATTATCAATTCTAAAATAAAGAGATTCTTTCTTTAAACGGGTTCCGTTGCATTCAGGGCAATTAATTTTATTGGTAAAGCCTTGTACCCAGCGTTGCATGGCAGGCGATGGATTTTCTTCGGCTTGTTTAATTATAAAATTTGCAATGCCCTCAAAAGCTACAGAATACCCCTCTGAACTACCCTCTGTTTTTACTTTAAATAATTCGTCGCTTCCATATAAAATAATGTTTACGGCATCCTCGTCAATATCTTCAAAAGGTGTATCCAGTGTAAAATGATAGGTATTTCCAATTGCTTCCAGCTGACTAAAAATCCAAGTCTTTTTAAAATCGCCTATAATTGAAATTGCACCTTTTTTAATAGAGAGCTTTGGGTTAGGAACAATTTTATGAATGTCTATTTCAGAGATAATACCAAGTCCATTACATTTAGGACATGCCCCATAAGGTGAGTTGAAGGAAAATAAATTAGGCGCGGGTTCGTCATAAGAAATACCACTGGTAGGGCACATTAAAAAACGACTAAAAAACTGTGGTTTGTGTTTAGCATTCTTTTTATCATCGTGCTCCAAAACCATTATAGTGCCTTTAGCCTGTTTCATTCCTGTTTGTAGTGATTGTGCCAAACGCGCACGAATGTTACTTGCTACTTCTAATCTATCAATTACTATTTCTATAGCGTGAATTTTATAGCGGTCTAATTGCATTTTAGTAACGATGTCTTTTATCTCACCATCTATGCGCACTTTAGTAAAACCAGATTTTCTTATTTGTTCGAACAACTCCCTATAATGCCCCTTACGACCTTTTACAACGGGAGCCAGTATGTTTATTTTTTTCTTATTGTACTTTTCAATAATCAAATCGATGATTTGTTCATCAGAGTATCGAACCATTTTTTCGCCTGTAACATAGGAGAAAGCTTCTCCCGCTCTTGCAAACAACAATCGCATAAAATCGTAAATCTCCGTTATGGTGCCAACTGTCGAACGCGGATTTTTACTTACTGTTTTTTGTTCTATAGAAATTACCGGGGAAAGTCCGGTTATTTTATCTACATCAGGACGCTCCAGGTTTCCTAAAAATTGTCGCGCATAAGAATTAAATGTTTCTATATAACGACGCTGACCTTCAGCATAAATGGTATCAAAAGCTAGGGAAGATTTCCCGCTTCCGCTAAGACCTGTAATAACCACTAATTTATTACGCGGAATACTCACATCAATATTTTTAAGATTGTGAGCCCTTGCCCCAATCACTTCGATAAATTCTTCTTCGTTAATGAGGCTGCTCATTTTTAATGGTGTCTTTTTTTAAATTTTTCGATTCAAGTTCTGAGTCTATGGGTAAAGAATCGGAATTGGGTTTTATGTTTTTTTGCAAATCAGTTGAATCGATAACTTCTCTCACTAAATCCCCTTCAAAATAAGTAAATCCATTTTTCAGATACTCCTTTTTAGGAAAGTTTATGATATATGTTTTTTTATTCGGGTTAGATAATTTATTGGTTCTTAACCAGGGGTTGAAAATTTTAAGCAGATTATAAGTATATCCCAACACATTAGAAAACCTTGATAAATCTGTGATGGCAGTATCTACTTTAAAAGAAACCAAAGGAATGCCATAGAAGGCTTTTGACACCCCTTGAAATTTATGTTTGGCAGAACTTTCTACTAATGTTTTAAAAGATAACACACGATAAATATAACGTGCTGTTTCCTTATTTAACATCAAGTCATAATAGTTGTTTGATTTTTGCTTTTTCAATTGCTGTTCAATACCCCCTGTACCTAAATTGTAAGCAGCAGCAGCTATAGTCCAACTGCCAAATTTTTTATAAGCTTCTTTAAAGAATTTACAGGCAGCTTCCGTACTTTTTTCTACACTATAACGTTCATCCACTTCCTCATTAATTTCCAATCCGTAATTAGCACCTGTGCTTGGTACAAATTGCCAAAATCCTGCTGCTCCTTGAGAGGATTGTGAGTTAGTAAGGTTACTTTCCTCTAAAGCAATATACTTTATATCATCCGGAATGTTATTTCGCTTTAAAACAGCCTCAATAGGAGGAAACCAAAGGACACAACGTTTAAGTAAAACGAAAGCGGAAGATTTAGAAGAGTTCCCAAAAAACTCTTTGTCTAAATTTTCTTTAATACTATAATCATCTTGAGGGACGGCCTCACCGGCAAAATGTATATCTTTAGGAACACTTAATCCAAAAAGGCTTTCAGCA
>CAJCJB010000084.1 GCA_903970545.1 Candidatus Saccharimonadota bacterium
AAGAGAAGGAAAAGCCCAAAAATCATTTCTGGAGAATTGCCAAACTGATGTTTTGTGTGTGGCTATTTCGGTTGCAATTCTTTTAGCAACAGGGTTATTCTGATTTACGTTATGAAGAATAACTAAACTATAAGGCTTTATAGATTCTGTAAATTTGTCGGTTAACTGAACATCTACTTCATAATTCTGATTGGCTTCAATGGTTTGTTTAAGAGCAGCAATATCCGGATGAGGAGCTCCGGCTAATAATAATATCTTTTCGCGTTTATCAATTACATCTACCACAAAAGGCATGCTGTTGTTGCTTTTAATCTGTTCTCCGTTAGTGAATGAAAGCATAGCCTCATAACGCTGTATACCTGCTTTATCAGCATTCAGTAAAAAGTTTAGTACGCCGGTATAATTTGTTGAAGCATATTTTATGGGTTGTTCAGCCAGTTTTTTTCCTCCCTGAGAAATACTTAACACAGCATCCTTTCCTTGTAAATCAAAAGTCTGTAATTGTACTTCTACCGGAAACTGATTGCCTATATAAGCTGTTTGGTTATGATTTATTTTCTTTATCAGCGCATCTCTTACAAGAGTGGTATCTCCTAATGCAAGTGTATATATAGGATAGTTCAGACTCCCAATAGTTGATAATGGATTGCTGCCTGTATTGTATAATCCATCCGTAGCAAGCACAACAGCGCCTACATTCTTTCCTTCAAAATCATTTTGTATGGTGCTAAACACATTTGATATGTTGGTTTCTTTCCCAAAGAAGTTAAGTGTATCATCCGCATTTACTTCACTATCAAACTTCAAGAAATGTACTTCGTATTTATCAGCTAATGCATCACTGAATTTATGTAGTGCAGCAGGGTAATCCTTTTTATTAAAAACAGAATCTTTATTCTTGGTAATGGAAGCTGAGTTATCAGCAGCTATAATAATAATAGGCTTCTCGGTATAGGTGGTGGTATTCTTTATCAACGGGTTAAGAAGAAAAAAACATAAGATAGAAACCGCAAAAAAGCGAAAAGCGAATAATATATAAAGAATAGTTTTGTTTAAATCCTGCTTGGGCTTTCCGTATAATAAAAAGGCATAGCCCAATCCTGCCAACAGACAAAAAACAACAAGCCAGATAGGGTATTCGGTACTAATGTGCACGTATAGTTTTTATTAGGTAAGCATACCTCCGCAAACGTTCAGGCATTGTCCGGTAATGTAGGCACTCATATCGCTTGCTAAAAACAAGGTAGCGTTTGCTACATCATCCACCGTTCCTCCGCGTTTTAAAGGAATGCCATCTCTCCAGCCTTGTACCACCTTTTCATCCAACACGGCAGTCATTTCAGTTTCTATAAAACCCGGAGCAATGGCATTGCAGCGTATGTTACGAGAGCCTAACTCCAATGCAATAGATTTGGTAAATCCAATAATACCTGCTTTAGATGCTGCGTAGTTACTCTGACCTGCATTACCTTTTACACCCACAACAGAACTCATATTAATGATAGAGCCATAACGTGCCTTCAACATAGGTTTGGTAACGGCTTTGGTGAGGTTAAAAACCGACTTTAAATTTGCATTCATCACCTCATCCCATTGTTGTTCACTCATTCGCATCAACAGTGTATCGCGGGTAATGCCGGCATTGTTTACCAAAATATCTACCGTGCCAAATTCGGCAACAACCTGATTTACCAACTCTTCGGCAGCTTTATAGTTAGCCGCATCACTTTTGTAGCCTTTGGCTTTAATACCAAAAGCCGCCAGCTCGGTTTCTAAGGCTCTTGCTTTTTCATCCGAGCTTAAATAAGTAAAGGCCACATTAGCACCCTGTTTGGCAAATGCCAAAGCAATACCATGCCCAATGCCACGCGAAGCCCCTGTTATAATAGCTGTTTTTCCTTTTACTAAATGCATACAATGTGTTTGAAGCAAAGATAATAGAAAGTAATTTAAGTAATGTGGTATTAATTATGGGTTATAAATATAGAATTATTACATAATTTTGTTTCTCCAGATGGATAGCAAATACGCAGCTGATACTAAAAAAATTACTTTGAAGCTTATCGAACCGCAGATAATAAAAATGAATGTGGTTGATGGTATTGAGCTTGACCAAAACGATGCTAAAGAAGCTATTGCAGAAGCAGTAAGATTAGCAGAAGGTAAAAATTACACTATCTTGTTTGATGCTAATGTGGCAGGTGATATCAGTCATGAAGCCAGAGATGAGTTTGCAAAATCCCCAAAACGCACAGCTGTTGCTGTTGTAACTACTTCATTAGCTAATAAGTTACTTGGGAACTTCTTTATAAAATTCCATAAACCAATTTCTTCGTCACGTATATTCCCTGATGAACAAACTGCTATTGAGTGGTTAAGAACTCAGCTTAATAAGTCTTAAAGAAAAAATCATTATTTCTTTCTTTCGCCTACCTGTTGTCTCCACATGGCAAAGTATAAACCTTTCAGTTCAAGCAAATCAGCATGCTTGCCTTGCTCTATAACCCTTCCATGCTCTAACACGTATATCTTATCGGCATTCATAATAGTAGATAAGCGATGAGCTATCATGATGGTTATTTGTTCTTTCTTACCTGAAATATCCTTTATGGTTTCTGTAATTTCAACTTCGGTTAACGAATCTAAAGCAGAAGTGGCTTCATCAAATATTAAGAGATTTGGTTTACGCAATAAAGCGCGGGCAATGGAAAGACGCTGTTTTTCTCCGCCTGATATTTTAATACCTCCTTCGCCTATAACGGTATCAATACCTTTATCTGCACGCAACAATAAATTCTGACAAGCTGCTTTATTTAATGCATTTAAACAATCTTCATCAGTAGCATCGGGTTTTACAAATAGTAAGTTTTCTTTGATAGTACCTGCAAATAACTGTGTATCCTGAGAAACAAAACCCAGTTGCATACGCAGTTCATCTAAATTAATATCGGTGGCTTTTTTATTATTATACAAAACAGTGCCACCAACCGGATTATAAAGACCTACCAATAATTTAACCAAAGTTGTTTTGCCTGAACCTGATGGACCTACAAAGGCAATGGTCTCACCCTTGTTTATAGTAAAAGATATATTTTCGACAGCGTTTGTTTGAGCAGTTCTATGTTTAAAAGTAACATTACTAAATTCCAGCCCTTCAATAGCGCCTAGTTTAATAGGATTTACAGGTTTTACTTCGATGGGGGTACTCATCAGTTTCTCAAAATTTGACAGAGAGGCTTGCACCTCTCGGTAAGAAGCCACAATGTTACCTAACTCCTGTAATGGATTAAAAATAAAGAAAGAGTAAAAAGTAAGTGTTAGTAATTGCCCCACATTTATTTCATTTCTAAAAACCAAATAGTATAATACAAAAACAAGTATAGTACGCAATAAGTTAACTATAGTGCCCTGCACAAAACTTAAACTGCGTATAAATCGAACCTTTTTTAATTCAAGTTTTAATATTTTACCGGTAATGGTATTTAGTCTCCCTATTTCGGAAGTAGTTAAGCCCAAACTTTTAACCAATTCTACATTACGCAACGATTCGGTAGTAGAACCCGCCAAAGCCGTAGTTTCTCCCACAATTGTTTTGGATATGGCTTTAATTCTTTTACTTAACAAATTGCTTATAAAAGCAAGTATAGGTGCTGTTATAAAAAACACAGGAGCAATCATCCAATTAGTTCTGAAAGCAAAGACTAAAACAAAAGTAAACCCTACTAATGTTTGAAAGATTACACTAATAAAGGAAGTAATAAACTTCTCGCAATCAAGGCGCACCTTTTGCAGTTTCCCTAAAGTCTCTCCGCTTCGTTGGTCTTCAAACTCCTGAAAAGGTAAATCTAAAGACCGTTTTATACCATCCTGATATAGCTCTGCACCTGTACGTTGAATAATAACACTGGTAAAATAATCCTGAAAGTTTTTGGCAACACGCGACACCATAGCCACCGAAATAACCCCTAATAAATAAGGTATTATATCATGAATAAAACGTGCAGTATCTCCTTTATAAGTCTCATGCCCCACACCAAACCTGTTTAATATCTTTCCGTAGATATAAGGGTCTAACATGGAAAAACACTGGTTGATTGCTGCCAATAACAGTGCTAATAAAACAATGGCTTTATAATTCTTTAAATAGGAAAGAAGGATTTTCATTTAATAGAAGCAGCAAAGGTAGGATTTAGAATAACAGGTTTACTTTTTATCGAGATAAAAATGTCCGGTACGTAAATTACTAACAGCTACAGTCCAAACATCTTTATAACTGGCATTGCGTATCAGTTTATAATTATGTTCGGAGAATGGATTATTTATTTTCTCAAACTTGAATGTAACCGAATTAGGCGTACCCTCTCTGCCATACACCCATGTTTCCATTTGCGGTGTTTTATAGGTTTTGGTTGGTGTGCCAAAAACAATATATATCATCCCCATATCTGTTTTCCATCCTTCTATATGTGAGGTAAAGAAAGTATTAGCGTCCTGCACACGGTTATAATAATTTTTAATTGATTCTTTTGCTTTATTTTGGTCGCCACCTCCTATGCTTAACCAAAAATTATCTATAGCAGCCTGTTTATCAGGTGCATTTGTTAACTTTTGGTGCTCATCCTGATTCATAATAAAACGGGTAGCCGCAATCATTTGTACATGCGATAACACCTTGGGGAAATATTGCTCAACACCCATAACCATACATCCGGTTGAGCCTGAAGCAGAATCCAAGCGGATAAAGTAAACGCCACGCTTAGCTACTTTCAACGGAATACTATGTCCATCTAAACTGGTTACATAAAAAGTAGAATCGGGAATGGAAGGATAAGGTGCAGGCTCCCTCGGACTAAAAGGAGGCGGAGGCAACGAGTAATCATTCATAAAAAAATCTACCCGAGCCCTACTAAAAGGCACCCGTGCATTATTTATAGTGATGTTACTACCCCATTCAATTTTGTTAGAGTAATATATACTGGTTCCGCTACCCATTAAAAGATAATTCTGTTGGGTGTATGGATTTGTTTTATCACATTTAATGTAATGGGTATGTTGCCTTCTGCCATTTACATCGCTTACATGCAGTTCTATATAACAGGGTTGGGTTGCGTTTAC
>CAJCJB010000085.1 GCA_903970545.1 Candidatus Saccharimonadota bacterium
TTTATTATTAGCAAACTTATTTATCACTGTTCCTATCACACCATAACCGGTAAAGCCACGTTCGTTAAGCCTTACTTGTCCCGGATTTCCACTGCCACCTGTAATTGTTCCGGCACTATTATACATATAATATAATGGGTCTTCCTTCACATTATCACCAAAAAAGTAATTGCCATCAATACCAAACATCAGATTCTTTCCAGTCTTATACAAAAGAGGCATACCCACGCTAATATCGGCACCAAAACGGTTCTTCATATCCTCCAAAGGCAACTCTCCCGAAAGACCAATACCTATAATCATAATATGATGACAACTGTCTGCATACTCTACACGACGGGAAGTCATTTTCGGTCTTTGAGAGAAGGCAGAAAAACTCGTGATTATTATCAGGAATAGAAAAAGGTACTTTTTCATTTTACAGTCGGCGAAGATACAGTAAAAAAATAATTTTATGTTTAACAAATTAACTGTTTAATTTTATGCGGTATGTACAGGCTTTTAGATTTCTTTTGGAAAAACAATTTACCCCGTTGGTCTATATTAATTATTGATACCGTAGTATGTGCCTTCGCACTCACACTGGCATTTTTATTACGTTTTAACTTTGCTTCTATTCCCACGCAAGATCTAAAAAACATGCCCATTGATTATGCAATGGTTTTAGGCATAAGGTTTTTTAGTTTCTTGTTTTCTAAAACCTATAAGGGAGTTATACGATATACAGGCTCCAAAGACTCAGTACGAATATTGCTTGTGGTACTTGTCGGAAGTGTTATTCTATTACTTATAAACTTTATTACGCGTTTAATTTCGGGGGTTTATTACATCCCCCATTCCGTTATTATTATCGATTCGCTTTGCACTATGTTTATTATGATTTGTTCTCGTTTAGCTGTTAAGGCAGTTTATTTCGAACGCAAAAACCCTGATAGAATAAGAACAAATGTGTTAATTTACGGTGCAGGCGAATCAGGTATTGTAACTAAACGAACTCTTGAACGAGATGCTGATATTAAATACAAGGTAATTGGTTTCATAGATGATGATATTAAAAAGAAAGGCAGAAGTCTGGAAGGGGTTTTTATTTATCCGCCTGATAAGTTGGAAGAGCTGATAAAAGATAGCCAGATTGACACAGTTATTATATCTATCTTAAATATTTCTTCTACCCGAAAGAGCGAGATAATAGAAACTTGTTTGCAACAAAATATTAAAGTGCTTAGTGTACCTCCTGTTAGCAAATGGATAAATGGCGAGCTTAGTTTAAATCAATTAAAGACGATACAGATTGAGCAGTTATTGGAGCGTGACGCTATTAAATTAGATGTATCACTTATAGAACAACAATTGCAAAACAAAGTAATATTGGTTACAGGTGCTGCAGGTTCTATTGGCAGTGAGTTGGTAAGGCAAATGCTTCGCTTCCATCCTAAAAAAGTTATTCTGTTAGATAATGCTGAGAGCCCTTTGCATGAAATGGATTTAGAGCTTTCAGATAAATACGATGCTAATAGATTTGAAGTTGTGATGGGTGATGTCCGTAGTACTGATAGGATGCACAATGTGTTTAATACCTTTAAACCCCACTTGGTATATCATGCAGCGGCATACAAACATGTGCCCATGATGGAGAATAACCCATCAGAATCTATCCTAACCAATGTAATGGGCACTAAAATTACTGCCGATTTAGCGGTTGAATTTGAAGTAGAGAAGTTTGTGTTGATTTCTACTGATAAAGCTGTAAATCCAAGCAATGTAATGGGTGCCAGCAAACGCATTGCCGAAATTTATACGCAGTCTTTAGGGAAAAAGACAGGCATAAAGTTTATTACCACACGCTTTGGCAACGTGTTGGGCTCTAATGGTTCGGTTATTCCGCGGTTTAAGAAACAGATCGAGCAGGGTGGACCCATAACGGTTACTCACCCAGATATTACTCGTTATTTTATGACTATTTCCGAGGCTTGTCAGCTTGTTTTAGAGGCAGGTTGTATGGGTATTGGAGGAGAGATTTTTGTGTTTGATATGGGTAAGCAGGTTAAGATTGTTGATTTAGCCAAAAAGATGATTCAACTATCGGGTTTAACCGAAGGGCGTGATATTAAAATAACATATACAGGATTGCGTCCAGGCGAGAAACTATATGAAGAGCTGCTTGCATCTGCAGAAAACACGTTGCCTACCCACCATCCGCAAATACTGATTGGTAAAGTAAAGCAGTATAACTTTGAGGAGATTACCCAAAAGATAGAAACGCTTATAACTTTGTTTAACTCGCAAAACAACACCGATATTGTTACTGCTATGAAGGATTTAGTACCCGAGTTTAAGAGCAATAACAGCATTTTTACTAAATTGGATAATTAATCCCATTGCAATGAAACAAACCAAGCTTACTTTTTTTTCTGTTTTACTTGCCTTTATGGTTGTTGAGACTTCTTTTTCTCAAACAAGTGGAGACAGTCTTCAAAAAGGCAAACAAAGTTATATTGCCATAACCGGGGGACTAAATGTGCCTTTAGGAGCTTTTGCGAATACGGGCACAAAAAATAACGCAGGTTTTGCTAAAACAGGGTTTAGTGCAGGTGTTTCATTTGCACGAGTTTTATGGAAGAATATGGGGGTTGCTGCTATGTACAGGTTTCAGAACAATACGATTAATAATACAAGTCTTACGAATCAAAAAACAGCATCTCAGTTTCCTGATAGTGCTTGGAGCGTAGTAACCACACCTTGGAAGGTGAATATATTAATGGCCGGTTATTACTATTCATACCCTTTAGACAAGGCAAAGAGAATCTGTGTTGATGTTAAACTTATGCTGGGAGGTGTCAGAACGTATTCATCCGGCTATACTTTAACTACTCCGTTGGGCTCTAGCCTACTAAGTATTACGCAGCCTGTAAGTATAGCAAACTCTTTTGGCTATTGTGTTGGTTTGGGGTTTAAGTTTAATGTTACCGATGATGTTTATCTTCTTCTTCATGCTGATTATATGCAATCGAAGCCCGAGTTTAAAGATGTATCAATTGTTAGTACGATGAGTGGTACTCCTATTATTGGTTTAAATGGTGGGGTTACCATTCAAAATATTGAACAAAAGATTAGCACGTTTAATCTTAGCCTGGGCATTGGCGTTAAAATTGATTAGTTAATTAAACAACAGCCAGGTTAGGCCGAATTTAATACTGCGGTCGGGCATTGGGTAGTTGGGTGTAAGTATATAATTACCACTCATATTACCCATAAGCCCCTGATTAATATGTTGCGCCATGATGAAGAACCGAACAGGGTAAATCTCGGCACTGAGAAAGAAATCTATAAATACATAGTTACCACAGGTAGTTTCGTTCTGTAAATAAAACTGATTAGTAGCAGGCATATAGGCATTGGCTTTAAATCCGGAAATATATCTTGCCTGAAAACCAACCTGTATCCATAAGTTGTTTTCAAAATGTTTACCCTCGTAATAGAGCTGATGTGTAGTAACCCAGTTAGGCAGGCGTATAATATTTGTATCTTTCGTAAATTGATAGCTTACGTTATTATTAAAGTGAATACGTGCCAGCTTTAAATCTTTACCGGCAAACA
>CAJCJB010000086.1 GCA_903970545.1 Candidatus Saccharimonadota bacterium
TACCTGTTTATACGACGATTTGGTAGTAAGCAATTTCGCATATATTGATAATGTTAAAATTGTGGTAGCGCAGTAATGAGCAAACGCGGGCAAGCTATAAAGTATTTGCTTTGCGACTTTTTTGCTGCCATGCTGGTTTGGGTACTGTTTTTTAGTTACCGTAAAATATATATAGAACAAGAGTGGCAGTGGTACCAGCATTTATTTTTAAACAAAAAGTTTTACATAGGCTCTGTTTTTATACCCGTATGCTGGGTTGTTGTGTATTATTTGCAGGGCGCGTATCATGAACCTTATCGTCGCTCCAGATTAAATGAATTTATACAAACCCTTTACACCGCGTTAATTGGTGTGCTTATTTTATTTTTTGTACTGTTATTAGATGATACTATTCAATCCTATAAAAACTATTACAAATCATTTGCTGTATTATTCAGTCTTCAGTTTGTTTTAACTGAAATTCCCAGATTTCTTCTGTCCAGTTCAACCAATCATAAAATACAAAAAAGAAAGCTTGGGTTTAAAACACTTATTATTGGCAGCAACGAAAATGCCTGGAATATTTATAACGAGGTACAAAACCTGAAAGATGGCAACGGTAACCTGTTCAGTGGTTTTATACATATTGATGAACGTAATGGGTTCTCTGATAAACTGATTGAAAAAGTACCCCACTTGGGTGAACTAACTGATTTGGTGGCTGTAATAAAACAGCATCGTATAGAAGAAATTATTATAGCCCTAGAATCAACGGAGCACAACTACATACAACAGATATTAAATGATACCATCGATTTAGATGTAAGAATAAAGCTAATACCCGGTGTGTACGATATATTAGCCGGTTCGGTAAAATTTACCTCTGTTATACAAGCTCCTTTAATTGAGTTAAACAGGGAGATTGCTCCTCGGTGGCAAATTAACGCCAAGCGTATTTTTGATGTTTCTTTCTCTGTTTTTGTGTTGGTAACTTTTAGCTGGTTGTTTATCATACTGGCTATTATAGTTAAGTTAACTTCTAAGGGTAATGTATTCTTTTCTCAGGAAAGACTTGGGCTACATGGTAAGCCATTTAAAATATTCAAATACCGCAGCATGTATATTGATGCCGAAAAACATGGTCCGGCTTTATCAAGCGAAAATGACCCCCGCATTACACCATTTGGTTTGTTTCTGAGGAAAACCCGTTTAGATGAATTCCCTCAATTTATAAATGTATTATTCGGACAAATGAGTATTGTTGGTCCTCGCCCAGAAAGAAAATTCTTTGCCGATAAAATAATAGAAAAGGCACCACATTACAAGCATTTACATCGCGTTCGCCCCGGAATTACTTCTTGGGGGCAGGTAAAGTTTGGTTATGCCGAAAACGTAGATGAAATGATACAACGCCTTAAATATGACCTGCTTTATGCAGAGAACATGAGCCTTTTAGTAGATGTTAAAATAATTATCTACACCATTTTAATTGTATTTCAGGGAAGAGGAAAATAATTTTTTCAATTCAAGAAAAAAGGCTACATTTGCCCCTCATTTTTTAGATAACACATTATGAAACGTACATTCCAGCCATCAAGACGCAAAAGAATAAACAAACACGGGTTTGTAGAACGCATGAGTACCCCTAATGGGCGTAAAATAGTTGCTGCTCGTCGTAAACGAGGACGTAAAAAATTAACTGTATCAAGCGAAAAAACACACAAATAGTTTTCTGAAAGAGAAATTAAAGCCGTCATGTTAATAACATGACGGCTTTTTTGTTTAATACACTCATTTAAGCTGCACATTTGTATAATCATGATACAAAAAGCAATAACTCTTGTCTTTATAATACTTGCCTTTAACCTGTTTTCTCAAACAAAAGGTAGTATCAACAAAGCAAAAAAGTACGCTACCAAAAACGATTATGAAGCTGCTGCTAAAGAATACCAGCAAAAACTTAAAACAGACAGTACTAATTACGAAGCTAATTTTGAATATGGGTTACTACAAACAAACTACTTAAACAACCCCGGCGAAGGTGGAAAATATCTTTTACGTGCCGAACACCTTTCTAAAAAGGATACTGCTTCTCAAATAATATATGGCTTGGCTCAATATTATCAATACGAAGAACAATACCCACAAGCAATAGCTTATTACAATCGAACTCTAAAGTATATTGAAGATGACGAAGAAGGTACGACGTTAAAAACCCGCATCGATCAAAGTATTTTAGATTGCGAGTATGCTGAGAAGAACCCTAAAGCAGCAAGCCGTAAGCAAATAAGAATTGTTAATGCGGGCAGTGGTGTAAATACCATATTTCCTGAATACGTTCCGGTTGTAAATAAAGAAGAAACTATTATGATGTTTACTTCCAGGCGAAAAGATTTTCCGAAAACAAAAATAGATGATAATGATGGAGGGTACTTTGAAGATATGTTTATTGCCAATAAAGATAAAGACGGGAATTTTAAAAATGCCCATCCTTTTTCGCTTTCGGATGGTAGTGTTAAAGACATTCCAAATTCAACCAAAGACCATGAATCTGTTATATCTATTTCATATAACGGAGATAAATTCTTTACGTATCGGAATAATAAAATATACGAATCTGATTTGAAAAATAATACCTGGAGTGCTCCAAAAGAATTGGATACTACCGTAAATGAAAATATTTTTCAAAACCATCTTTGCATGAGTAAAG
>CAJCJB010000087.1 GCA_903970545.1 Candidatus Saccharimonadota bacterium
CAAAGCAGGCAATTCGGTACACGTAGAGGCTTTTACCGAAATAGCCGAAAGCGGCCGCCCGCATAAAGAAAAGGGTTATGATTTGTTTGAGTACGCTTATGCCGTGTTTTATTCGGGTACTGCCAATTTACCTACCTCTGCTGCCGACCCCAGGTTGGAAAAGAAGCACAGCAGTCATGCCAGTTTTTTAGCACAATTTGCAGCCGATACAGCAAACTTAGCTGTGTTAGCCGCCGGAGCCGTAGCACCCGTAAAACAACTAATACTATTTGGGCATTGGGCAAAAAGCAAACACCCCGACCAGGATGCCCCCTGGTGCGGCCCTTTTACTACGCCGTTGCTTTAAGAGTACCGTCATGCTGAACTTGTTTCAGCATCTCATCAGACCCTGAAACAAGTTCAGGGTGACGAAAACATAATAAAGAGCCTTGCAGAAATGTGAGGCTTTTCTACTTATATAATTATGCGTTTCATTTTTAAAATAAAAGCTTCTGAAGTAAAACTGAATTTTGAAAGATAAATATGTTTAAAACAAAAATAAACAAGAGCTTATATGAAATAAGTGCGCCTAATTTTTTTTTACTTTGATGGTTAAAATGAACATCCATGTTTTACTAATTGAAGATGAAAAACCCCTAAGCGATTCGGTTAGTCAATACCTTATTGATTGCGGAATTAACTGCGAACAGGTTTTTACATACAGCAATGCCGTTAATAAATTAGGGCGCGATACGTTTGATTGTATTGTAATTGATATTGGCTTGCCTGATGGATCGGGTATTGATTTGATAAGCTATATTAAACGGAAAAAAATAGACTCGGGTATAATAATTGTTACGGCACGCAACTCTTTAGAGGATAAATTAGAGGGCTTTGATACCGGGGCCGATGATTTTTTGGTAAAACCTTTTCATCTTTCAGAGCTTAGTGCAAGAATTAATGCACTTGTAAGAAGAAAAAGATATGATGGTAAAGAAGTATTGGAATACAATGAAATTAGTATTGAGATTCAAAATAAAACGGTTTTTATAAACGATAAGAAGATTAATCTCACTAAAAAAGAGATGGATCTCTTGGTTTATTTTATTTCAAACGCAGATAAATTAATTACTAAAGATGCTATTGCATATACACTTTGGAAAAACAATGCCGACTTAGCTGTATCAAGTGAAATTATATATACACACATTAAAAACCTTCGCAAAAAATTAGTAGAAAGTGGCGCCAAAGATTATGTGCAGGCTGTATATGGTGTTGGCTATAAGTTTAGCGAGTAAATGAAGTTACTGTATAAAAACATATTAATTAATGCACTTGCCTCGTTGCTCATCATATTTGTGGGTGGTGTTATTACCTATTTCTTTACCGTAAATAAAATACAGGAAGAAGCCGAAGAGCACCTAATGGCTGAGAAGGTAATGGTAGAAAAGCAATTGAAACAAGGTGTTGTTCCTTCCAATTTTGAGAAGAACGTAGGCGACTCTGTTATCATAAAAGAAATAAGTAAGCTTACGGGCAGGAAACCATTCTTTACAACCATTAAAGAAAAAGAAGAATATGAAGAAATTAATGAAAAGCTGGAAGAAGCAGACAATGATATTTTTGATGCAAAAGTTATTGTGTTTGAGTGCGCCTCTCCGGATAAAGATTATGAGGTAACCATTATTAAGTCTTCAGACAATGATGAGGAATTGGGAGAGAATATATTAACTGCCGTAACCATATCTGCTATATTAATGATAGTAGCTATTGTGTTGGTAAACACATTTATTTATAGAAGAATATGGGCACCGTTTTACCGCACTTTAAAGCAGCTTAAAAATTTTACTTTATCAAGTAAAGAAATAATTAAATTACCACATACAAATACGGCTGAGTTTAACCAGCTTAATAACGCAATTACTTTAATGGCAGAAAAAATATCACTTGATTATCTTGCCTTAAAAGAGTTTACCGAGAATGCATCGCATGAAATACAAACGCCATTGGCTGTTATTAATTCTAAAATAGAAATGTGTTTGCAGGATAAACAACTTAGCCCTGAGCAGGGCAAACTATTGATAGAAGCCAGTTATGCAGTTAACAGTCTGGTAAATCTTAACAAGAGTTTAATAACCTTAACTAAACTGGATAATAATCAGGTTGACTTACCTAGTGAAGTTAACATTAGCGATAAAATATATAAACGCCTTAACCTATTTGAAGAGTTCATTCAGGAAAAAGATATTGATGTAAACCTGAAAATTGATGACAGTGTTACGATTAAAATTAATGCAGCTTTAGCAGGAATACTTTTTGATAACCTGATTAAGAATGCCATTAAACATAATATAGATAAAGGCGGAAAAATTAATATAGAGGTAAGTAAGGATTACATTAAAATAGCTAACACAGGCGCAGAACCAAAAGCTAATACAGCTAAATTCTTCGAACGTTTTTATAAAGACGGCACACAGGAATCATTAGGTTTAGGCTTGGCTATTGTAAAAAAAATATGCGATATATATGGGTTTATTATATCCTACAATTATGCCGAAGGGCTTCACGTAGTTACACTTAACATCGAGCATTAACATCGCTTATTGAATAATGAATTTTATATTTGTGTTTTAATGAAACATAAAGTATTTATTCTTCTCAGCGTATTATTTCTTAGTAAGTTTAGTAAAGCCCAAACACGTTTTCAAAAAACATATGGAGGCATTTCTACCGATCAGGCTTTTGCTATTAGCCTAACTACCGATAAAGGATTTATTCTTGCAGGCTATACATTAAACTATGGTGTAGGCTCTTTTGATTTTTATATAATTAAAACAGATTCGCTTGGTAATGAAGTATGGGCTAAAACCTATGGTGGACAAAAGCAAGACCAAGCCTATGATATTCAACAAACAACTGATGGAGGTTATATTGTGGCAGGCTATTCACGAAGCTTTGATACCAGTGCCAATTATCAGGTTTATTTAGTTAAAACAAATGTTGTTGGAGATACTCTGTGGACGCGAACTTATGGAGGCACCCAAGATGATTATGCAAACTCGGTGCAACAAACCAAAGATGGTGGTTATATTTTAGCAGGCTACACCACCAGTTTTATTTCGGGTGCAGACTCGGGCAGTATTTATTTAATTAAAGCAAATGCCAACGGAAACCTGCTTTGGTCTAAAGCTTTGGGGGGCACCAGTCAATATAACGATGGGTATAGCGTAAGGCAAACTTTTGATAAAGGATATATCGTTACGGGCTATAGTAATGGTTTTGGAGACCTTAACGGAGATGCGTATTTATTTAAAACAGATTCTTTAGGAAATGTTGGCTGGACAAAAACGTATGGCAGTCCGGGTATTGATTGGGGCAATTCAGTTAAGCAAACCAGTGATAGCGGTTATGTTGTGGCAGGTACTTCAAGCTTTGACAGCCTCACCTTAACAGATGTGTACTTAATTAAAACTAATGCCTTAGGAGATACTTTGTGGACTAAAACTTATGGTGGCCCGGGTTATGATTACGGACAGGATGTGCAACAAACAACGGATGGAGGTTATATTATTACAGGTTATACCAACAGTTGCGATACTTGTGATAACAGTGTCTATTTGATAAAAACAGATGCCAGTGGTAATTTACTTTGGTCTAATACGAATGGTGGAGTAGGAGATGATGAAGGTAATTATGTGGTTCAAACCCCTGATGGCGGTTATGCAGTAGGTGGGTTTAGCAATAGCTTTGGCGCAGGCGATTATGATTTTTATCTGATAAAAACAGATGCCAATGGTAACTCTTGTAATCAGCTAAACTCTGCCAACCCAATGAAGACACCTAACACAAAGCAGACAGCACAACTCATGCAACTATATACTGCCAATACCGTTATGCATTATGTGCCTACCCAATTAGATTCGGGCAATACTACTACAGTGGTTTGTTATCCGGCAGGCATTAAATCTTTTAATGAAAACCAACCTTCGATTATAGTATTTCCTAACCCAAATAATGGGCTATTTAATTTACAACTAAATTCAACTGAAGAAAATGTAAACGTATCTATTGAAAATAACTTAGGAGAGACAGTTTATACAAGCGTAACTAATTCTTCTAAAGAAGTTAATTTACAAAACCTTTCAAGCGGAATGTATTTTATTAAAGTTCA
>CAJCJB010000088.1 GCA_903970545.1 Candidatus Saccharimonadota bacterium
TTTATATTAGTTAATGAAGAAGCTAAGGAGTTTAAAGCTAAAAAAGATGATAGCAAATACAGTTTAAACTTAGATAAATTTATGACAGAAGCTAAGAAATATAAGGACGATAATAAAAAATACGATGAGCTAAGAAAAGACATTCCGGGTGTTGATGTGTCTCTTATGAATATGGATATACAAAGACTTTCAGGAGATACAACTAAACTTAATCGGGAGAAAAAATGGGCAGCTAATCTAAAAAAAGATTATTATTTATGCGAAGCTGCTAATGTTATTAAGGATATGAAATAAACTAGTGTTATTGCTTTTAAACACCTTTTACTTCACTTTCTAGGTATTCTATCCTAAGGCGCTATAGTCTGCATAGTGCGTACTGAGTAAGCACTAAAAAAGCCTAAGGCATTGTTGCTTAAATTAGTGGTTGGGTTGCCTGGTACGGTAACGTTTATACCGGTTTGTGTTTTGGTTACCTGTTTCAACGTTCTGTAATATTCATACACATTGGCATCAATACCCTGTAATACTACAGTTATCGTATCGCCGGCATGTATGCTGGTATCTCGTCTTGCCACATTTTCAGTAATCTGAGTGCCATCCTGCCCTAAATCAGAAATAATAGTAATGCTGTTGTAATTAGGTACTCTGTTTACGTATTCTATTAAACGATAGTAATTAACTATTCCTTTTGGGTCTGTAAATACAGCTCTCACCGTTACGCCGCTTGCAGTAGTACCTCCACCACCATAA
The DNA here is from genome assembly GCA_903970545.1 of Candidatus Saccharimonadota bacterium. Classification (GTDB taxonomy): domain Bacteria; phylum Bacteroidota; class Bacteroidia; order B-17B0; family Aurantibacillaceae; genus PALSA-968. The sequence goes on from CAJCJB010000088.1 coordinate 751, forward strand.
CCGCCACCTCCAAAACCACCCCCGCCATGATGCGTACTGCCGGTATCTGCCACAACAGAATCTAAAGGAACGCCATAAGGCATAGTAGAAGTTGCGGTATAATTTTTCCCATTATAGGTTATGGAAAGGTAATAGGTTCTACCATCAACTCCCTGTAGATTAGATGTAATATAATTACCTGACCCGGCAACTGCTTCGGTAAGTATATTGCTATTGCCTGCATTATCGCTTAAAATAACTGAAGCCCCATTAATGGCAGGAAAAACATTGTTATCGCTAAAGTTTACGGTTTGTGTAAGATTTACGGTATAAGGTCCCACACTATCTGTAACAGCAGCATCTACTACTATATTAGGGGCAGCATCATTTAAATCTACATTAATTACTTTGGTGCAGCAAGATAAACCCATTACCAATGTTACTAAGACTACTCTGAATTTTAATATCTTTTTCATTGCTTAAAATTTAAAGTTATAGGTTACTGAAGGTACCCATCTGAATAAATAAGTCAGCACAGCCTGTGTTTGTTGTGGGTTATTAGGGTTTACCTGAAACGTGATGCTATAAGGATTCTCTCTTCCATAAGCATTATAACAAGAGAAATTCCAACTCGATTCAAACTTTTCTGTTTTCTTTGCCTGATAGGTAAAACCAATATCCAACCTATTGTATGCAGGCATGCGATAACCATTACGCTCGGTATAATCAAACACAACCTGTCCGGTGCTTTTTATATAATACTTAGCACTTGGGAAGGTTACTGCATTTCCGGTGTAGTAAATGAAGACTGCCGATGCTGTCCATTTTTTATTAATCTCAAATATACCTACTGCCGAAACATAATGCGTAATATCCTGCGTTGCCGGATACCAGGTATCATTATTTATTCCGTTAATTTTTCTTTCTGTGCGAGACAGGGTATAGCCAACCCATCCGTTAAACCTGCCATACTTTTTCTTAATGAACAGTTCTACCCCATAAGCCCTTCCTATACCATAAAGCAATTGCGACTCTACATTAGCATTTAAGGTTAGTTGAGCGCCATTTATATAATCAATTTGGTTTTGCATTTGTTTATAATAGGTTTCGATAGAGGTCTCAAACATGTTGTTTAAAAAGTTTCTGAAATATCCAATCGATACTTGGTCGCAGAGCTCAGGTTTTACATTATTGCTGCTGGGTATCCACAAATCGGTTGGATTACCTGAAGTTGTATTTTGTAGCAAGTGCATATATTGTGCATTTCTGGCATAATTACCTTTGATAGAGCTTTTAGCATTTAATATATAGTTAAAAGCAGCGCGTGGTTGAAGATTAAAATAAGTCTTCACTATTTGAGAGGGTGTATATTTTGCAGAATCTGTTATACTATCAAGGGCGTTATAAGTATAAAATGTACCCGGGCCAAATAAGCTGAATGAGCTAAGTCTTGCTCCGTACTCAAAACTAAATTTATCATTCAATCTCACGTCATGAGAAATATAAATGGCGTTCTCCCAAGCATATTTATTAGGAACACCCCGTTTACTAAGTGGCGAATTACTAGAGGCAGTAATAGAGCCTGGAATTAATTTATGGTATATAGAGCTAAGCCCGAATTTAATTTTATTCTTAGCATTTAAAAAATACTGAAAATCTTGTTTCAACCCATAGTCCTGTATGCGAGAGATAATATCCAAACTATTGGCTCCAAAGCTGGTAGTTACTTTATAATCATAATTGGTAAATATTAAAGAGGTGTTGGAAAACATTTTATCACTGAATAAATGATTTAATCTTGCAGTGGCAGTGGCATTACCATAGTTAAGCCCGTAGTTGCCAAAGCCCAAATCATCTTTACCAAAATAACCCGATAAGTAAACCCGGTTCTTATCATTCAACCTATAATTGGCTTTTAAGTTTATATCATAAAAATACAAATCCACATGCTTAAGCATGGGGTTATTAGTAAACGTTCTAAGTAAAAAATCGGCATACGTTCTTCTTGCGGCAATTAAAAAAGAACCTCTGCCTTTCTTAATTGGACCTTCTATAGCCAACCGCGAAGCAATTATACCTAAACCTCCGCTTACATGAAACTTCTGGTCGTTACCATCTTTCATTTTTATATCTAATACCGATGATAAACGTCCGCCAAAATCAGCAGGCTGCGTACCTTTATAGAGGGTTACATCTTTAATGGCATCAGAGTTAAATACCGAAAAGAAACCCAACAAGTGAGATGCATTATACACCGTTGCTTCATCCAATAGAATAAGATTTTGAGAGGCATTACCACCACGCACATAAAAACCGCTGCTACCATCTCCTGCAGATTTTACTCCCGGTAATAACTGCAATGTTTTAAGCACATCTTTCTCTCCAAAAAAAACAGGTATGTTTTTTATTTGCTGAATATCCAGTTTATCCATACCCATTTGGGTTTGCGTAATGTTTTGGTCTTTCTTTTCGTCGGTAACAACTACCTCATTCAGTTGGGTTTCAGCATCACTCAATGCAAAATCAAGCTTTATGCTTTTGTTCAACTCAATCACTTCAGCTTTTGCTTGATAGCCAGTAAACTGTGCCGAAAGCGTATATTTTCCTTCAGGTAGTGTTATCGAATAAAATCCGTATGCATTGGCATTTGCACCAGTGGCTGGTATCTCTTTAATAACAAGAGTAGCACCAATTAACTGCTCACCACTTTTAACGTCTTTCACATAACCGCTAATGGTATATTTATTTTGAGCATGTGTTTTTAAGTCAATAATAAATAAGCATAAAAAAAAGCAGTATTTTATATATCGCATAAAGATTGAAAATTTTCCAGTTGCCGAAATTATGGAAATAAATACTTTATCATCTATTTTAACTTTTTTTAGCTGGAAAAGAAATTTAACTATTTTTGATGCACAAATTTTAACATAAACTTTAAACCCTAAAAAAATGAAAAAAATTGCAGTAGTGATGCTTGTATTTGCAACATCAATGTTTACAAAAATTATGGCGCAGGATCATCCTGCTTATTTGCATGCCTTATCTGATTTACGTGCAGCACGTTGGATGATTGATCACAGAACCGGAGATTGGAAAGCAGGTGAAGATGAAGGAGCAGCCGTTAGAAAAATTGACGATGCTATTAATGAGATTAAAAAAGCATCTATTGATGATCATAAAAACTTAAATGACCATCCGGAAGATAAAATTAATGATCATAAAGGGCGTTTGACAAAAGCTTTAGAATATTTAAGAAAAGCACGTAAGGATATCGAAAGAGAAGAAGATAACCAAGGTGTAAAAGGACTTAGAGAAAGAGCTTATCAACACATTGATGAAGCCATCAGATTAACTGATAAAGCTGCCAGAAGCTAATAGATAAGATATAACACTCTTAAATCAGCGCCCGTTTGATATTAAAATCTGAACGGGCGTTTTTTTGTGTGTCTAAAATCTAAAAAATCTTCTTTTTCTTTGCACCTTTAAACCTTATAACATGAAAAAGATATACACCATAACACTTGCGCTAACTTATAGCTTGTTTATTAAACCTGTAACCTGTTTAGCCTGGGGGCCGGAAGGGCATCATTACGTGGCTGAAATAGCTAAACTGTATTTAGATAAAGGTGTGGAAGAAAAGGTGCAGAAAGTTTTAGGAACTATGAGTTTTGATGAAGCTGCCCTTTGGATGGATGAAATTAAGAAAGACCATGCCTATGATAATCTCAAACCCTGGCACTATATTGATTTTGATAAAGACAAAACCTACGTAAAAACCGATGAGGGTAACATCATTAATGCCCTTGAGAAAAGTATTGCAGAACTCAACAACAAAAAAGCCTTAAAGCAAGATGAAATTAATACAGATGTAAAGTACGTTTTTCATCTTGTGGGAGATTTACATATGCCTCTGCATGATGGTTATCCTCAAGACAGGGGAGGAAATGATATTAAAGTTGATTTTCTTGGAGCACAAAAGAACCTGCATTATATCTGGGATATGGGTATTATAGAATACAAAAAAATAACCGTGGATGATTGCATTAAAGCGGGTGCTCAATTCTATAAAGCTGAGATAAAAGAACTGCAAAAAATAGATGTAGTTAAATGGATGGAACAATCGCGCAGCTGCCTGAAAGATGTATACGATTTTAAAGATAATACCCTTACCGAAGAGTATATTACAAAGAGTGTTCCCATCATAGAGAAGCAAATCTTTATTGCAGGTATTAGGTTGGCAGCTGTTTTAAATCAGGCGTTTAAGAAGTAATAATACTTCTTAAACAACCCTTTACGTTGTGTTAAGTTATCAAATTAAGTAACTTTTACAGCGACAAAATAAAATAGATGGTGACTAAAAGTGCAAGTAAAAATCGCTTGTTAGTTTCTTGTACTCGTCTGTATAATTGTGTCTGCCTTCGTTTTCAATACTGATGGTGTCTTCAGTATAGGGCTCTTTAGTAAACTTAAACAACATCATGTGTCGTTTCTCTATATCATTGGTAGATTTTGTTTTTACACGCAATAACTTCACCAAATGCAAATCTTCTTTCTCTGCAAGGGTTTTAAAATCAAGAGATTCTTTGGTGGGTAAAATAATATAGAACTTACCTGTAGTATTCAATACACTAAACACACCGCGTATCAACTCTTTAAAAGAAAGTAAATCAGTATGCCTTGCATGGCTGCGCTCTTCATCAGGTGCCTTAGAAGAATCAACAAAATAAGGCGGGTTGGTAATTACTACATCATATTTTTTATGAACTGTTTTTGCAAAATCCTGTAAGGTAGTATGGTATATTTTTATTCTGTTAGCCCAAACAGAATGCTCGGCATTTTCTATCGCTTGTTCATAAGAACCTTGTTCAATATCAATAGCATCAATTTGTGCATGGCTTTTTTGTGCCATCATCAGGGCAATAATTCCTGTTCCTGTACCAATATCTAAAATGTTTTTTGCTTCTTTTACTTCTGCCCATGCACCAATCAATACGCCATCAGTGCCTACTTTATGGGCGCTTTTGTGCTGATGCACACTAAATTTTTTAAAAACAAATGTTTGTTGAGACATACATTCTTATTCCTATAAAAACGTAGAGTAAATATACTGATTTATTGGTTAATGTCAAACAAGCCATCAGGTGCACAATAGTAAACAGTTTTTGCTTTATGGTCTATCTTTTTAACAAATACATCGGTATAAGGCAACAACGTTTCTTCTCCGTCTATATCTATAGATAAAAACTTTTGTTTAGGTAAATCAATCAACTCATTTATCTTTCCTATGTTTCCTTTTACTTCATCTATTAAGTCGTATCCCTCTATATTAAGGCTTGTATTCTTTTTAACGGAGATGTTTTTTTTATCGCCATAAACGTCTCTTCCTATATAAGGTCTGGCTTTTTCAACCGTATCAATACCATCAAAAGTAAGTACCATGTTCTTTCCGATCATTTTTACTTCGGAAATAAAAAAGGGAGTGGAGATATTATTAATTTCAATAAACAGAAAACCCTTCTTTTTCACCTCTATGCTTTCAAGATTATCACCGCTAACTACCAATGCGCCTTTTAAACCATGCACGCGGCTTAACTTCCCTATTTTAATTAGTTGGCTCAACTGAAATTTAAACTTATTTTTGAACCCTCAAATTAATGGCTTTAAACGGGAAACAAAAAATATATTTTGCCAGTGATTTTCATTTAGGAGTTCCTACCTATGAAGCAAGCCTTATTCGTGAAAAGAAAATTGTAGCTTGGCTAGATAGTATTAAGCATGATGCTGCCGAAATATTTTTAGTGGGCGACCTCTTCGATTTTTGGTTTGAATATAAATATATTGCCCCCAAAGGCTTTATCCGTCTGCTTGGTAAAATAGCCGAAATTACAGATAGCGGAACACCTGTGCAT
>CAJCJB010000089.1 GCA_903970545.1 Candidatus Saccharimonadota bacterium
TGCAGAGAAGTTTTTTAAAAATGTGCCTTTCGTTAAAAAAGTAAAAGCCCTCCCTGTTAACGAGATTACCAATCCCGGGATATTAAAAAGTATAGACGATTATGAACAGGGCAGGGTAAAGCCCACACCGCTTAATCTGGCCGAATTAAAAGCGATGATAAATGCGTGAACTTCATTTTATGCCAAAAGCCTGCTGGGATGATTTAGGCTGGTGGGTAAAAAATGATTTAAAGGGGGTAAAGAAGATTTATTCCCTCCTTGAAAGTTGCTTTAAAACACCTTTTGAAGGGACAGGGCAACCGGAACCACTAAAAGCTAATTATTCCGGTTATAGGTTACGAAGAATTAACCCGGAACACCGGATTATTTACAAGGCTGAAGAAAATAAAATTGTTGTACATTCCCTAATAAAAAAATTAAAAAACTTCTATTTTAATTTACCTATTATAAAAGTTATCGAGCCCAACACTCCCCTCTCCTTGGGAGAGGGGCAAGGGGGTGAGGCTTCTTATGATGCTAAAGAAGGTAAATTGATTAATTCTGATTTCTTAAATGGACTAGAGGTTAAACAAGCCATCAAACGTGCCATCGAAGAGATTGAAAAACTAAACTTAGGAAAAGGCAAGATTAACTTCCGTTTGCGCGATGCAGTGTTTGGCCGTCAGCGTTATTGGGGAGAGCCTATACCTATTTATTATAAAGATGGCATACCGCATGCCATGCCCGAAAACGAATTGCCTTTGGTTTTGCCCGAAGTAGATAAATACCTGCCTACCGAAAGCGGCGAGCCTCCTTTGGCGCGTGCTAAAGACTGGAGATACAAAGGCGAGTTTACTTACGAGCATACTACTATGCCGGGTTGGGCAGGAAGCTCCTGGTACTTTTTGCGTTATATGGATGCGCATAATAACAAAGAGTTTGCTGATAAAAAACTTACTGATTACTGGAAAGAAGTTGATTTATATATTGGTGGAAGCGAACATGCAACCGGACATTTACTATACGTCCGCTTTTGGACTAAAGCCCTTAAAGACCTTGGCTATATTAACATTGAAGAACCTGCAAAGAAATTAATTAACCAGGGGATGATACAGGGGGTAAGTGCTTTTGTGTATGGTGTTTGGGTTAAATTTGGATATTATAATCATGTATCAGATATGGGAAAACATAAAACCGTTTCCCAATCTGTAGAACGTCCCATATTTATTATTTCTGAAAACAAATATGACAACGTATTTGCAAAAGGGGAAGACAATGAAATAGAAAATTGGGTTAAAGAAAATTATCCCACATACCATTCAACAAGCTATTATAAAGATTTAAACCAATCGGGGTTTTCATACGACATAATCGTAGCTAGACAATATGCGGATATAAATTTTCTGAAAGGGCACACTGATGAATTAGATATAGAGAAATTTAAAAACTGGCAAACAGAGTACAATAAGTGTGATGTTTTTCTTAGTGAAAAGAAATATTTCTGTAAACGAGAAGTAGAAAAAATGTCTAAGTCTAAATACAATGTAGTTTCTCCTGATGAAATGTGTACAAATTTCGGCGCAGATACATTACGCTTATACGAAATGTTTTTAGGTCCTTTAGAGCAAAGCAAACCCTGGAACACCAATGGCATTACCGGTGTGCATGGCTTCCTAAAAAAACTTTGGCGTTTAGCTATGCAAGTTATCGAGACAGAGAAACAAGCTCCCTCTCCTTTGGAGAGGGCGGGGGGTGAGGCTCCCACCAAAGCAGAATTAAAAGCCTTACACAAAAGCATCAAAAAAATTACAGAAGATATAGAGCGTTTTTCGTTCAACACCTCCGTAAGTAATTTTATGATTCTCGTAAACGAGCTTACCGATTTAAAATGTAACAAGCGCGCCATCTTAGAACCCTTACTTATTATCCTTTCTCCTTATGCGCCCCACATAACCGAAGAACTATGGCATCAGTTAGGTCATAAAGAAAGTATTGCTTTTGCGCCCTTCCCCATATTTAACGAAGCCTATTTGGTAGAAGATAACTTTGCTTATCCGATTTCATTTAACGGCAAAACACGCTTTAATATTGAGTTGCCATTAACCCTTTCTCAGCAGGAAATAGAGAAAATCGTCATGGAAGCCGAACAAACCCACAAATACTTGGAAGGCAAAACCCCAAAAAAAGTAATTGTGGTTCCTAAAAAGATTGTAAATATTGTGATGTAATAAATGATTGTTGTAGGCTTAACAGGTGGTATAGGTAGCGGTAAAAGCACAGTGGCAAAAGTATTTGAAACACTGGATATAAATGTATATTACTCTGATGAGCGAGCAAAAGAGCTTTACTTTCTGTCTCATGTAAAACCAAAAATAGAGCAACTGTTAGGCAAAGAAGCTTACTTGAGTGATACAACTCTAAATAAAATGCATGTCTCTCAAAAAATATTCTCTGATGCCGATTTATTAAAGAAAGTAAACGCTATTATTCATCAGGAAGTGAAACTCGATTTTGAAAGATTTGCCGAACAGCACAAAGCAGAAAAATACATCCTTAAAGAATCTGCCCTGCTTATAGAAGCCAAATTACTTCCTTCCATAAATAAACTGATTGTAGTTACCTCTACATTAGCTTTAAGGAAAGAACGTATTGTAAAACGCAATAAACTCAGCGAAGAAGAAATAAATAAACGTATCGCTCAGCAATTACCTGATGAAGAAAAAGTAAAGTTTGCAGATTGGGTAATTGAAAATAACGAAGAGAACTTGCTGATACCTCAAATACTAAGCATACATCAAAGCTTGATGGCTTAAAACTCTTCTACAAGTTCTTTAACCCTTACAATTTTTAAGGTTGATTTAAAATCGTGTGCATTTTCAACTAAAGTATCAACATTGTGTTTAACTACCATGTTTGGTTTTTTACGTTTCCTTATACTTATTATAATTCTATATGCAAAAAATAAGAGGATGGCAGCTAAAGGACCAATGATATACCAAATAGAAATTACTTCAGGTTGTATAGTATAGTTTACATCTTCAAACAAAACCTGAAATTCGTTGCTGTCTTTAAACGTGTAATAAAAACTACCAACCCCTTTATCATCAAAAACAACTTTTTGTTCTTCTCCGTTTACAATTAAATTAAGTGTGCGGTTGTTACTTGCCAGTTTATCATTATTTGGGTTATTAAACCTAACAATAACCCGGGTGTTGGTATATGAAAATATAAAACGGGGCAGTTGGAAATATACATCCGTATTACTTAGCCTGTTAATTTGTCCCCCAGTATTACTTATCTTGTCTTCCAGCTGACGGGCATTTATACCAAACGAAATAAAAAGAGCAATAACACATAAAACTTTTTTCATATTTGTTTTTTTTAAAGAATGTTAAATAATCTTAAAGCGAAAGTAGGGAGTAAATAGTTGCTCTACAACAAAAATAGACTAATGGTTTAATTTACTCGTTTAATAGAAAAAAACTATAGCCGCTCGAATAAAAATCATGCGGATGAGACGTATTGGAAATAGATAGATCGGAAGAGCA
>CAJCJB010000090.1 GCA_903970545.1 Candidatus Saccharimonadota bacterium
TGCAGGCATGCAAATCGCAAACAAATTTCTCGGTAAAAAGTTCGTCCGATAAAAGGGTATTATCTATAGAAATCATAGCTCGCTAAATTACAGATAAAAGCTCTTTAGACAATAGCTTTTATTATGCCTTAGCCGCTTCGTAAATTTCTTTTAACTTAACTTTAGTAGCACTAACTGTGGTAAGTTGGTTGTTTACAGAAGAAGCATCACCGTTCTGTTTTTTAATATCTTCAAGCTTAGATGTTAACTCATCTTCTTTATCCTGATACATTTTTACCAAATCTTTCAAAGCCTTTTGTGCCGAGTATTTTACATATACATTCTTTCCTTTTTCGGTATATGATTTAAGAATACCGGCTCCGTTAAGCACTGTTTCATCTTTACTGCAATGCTTTAAATATTGTCCGTATATGTTTACAAAGCCAATACTTTCAAAGCCTGTAAAATTATCTTTCTGCTTTACAAAAAACGGGTTGTTGCTGTCATCTCCGTAGTTAGAATACAAATCCATAATAGTGAAACGAATGTTATCACTATTCTCGTTCTCAAACTCTTTAGATTTTTGCATAGCAGCTTGTGGGTTTTCTTTTGCTAAAGCACTTAAACCTGCACCAATTACTGAATAGGACTTTTCAGTTAATGCAGCAGTATAAATAGCTTTTACATCAGCGTCATTTTTATAATGCGCCACTAAATACATAATGGCTTCGGCACGCACTTTTGTTTTCTCATCGCTTTGAGCCATCTTAATAACCAATGGTTTTAGTTCGGTAAGTTTTGCTGCATCTGCTTCTTCTAAAAGTTTAAGGGCTTTAGAACGTAACCCATCCCACTTATCGTTTAGTGCCAATTTAACAGTTGCGTATACGCTGGTATTAGCTAGGTTATCTTTAAACTGATTTAAAGCTTCTAACCTGTCTAAATACTTAGGTGCATTTTTATACTGATACACATAATCATCTAAGGTTTTGTTTTCTGTTTTCTGACAAAGCAGTTGTTTCTCTCCGTCAAAATTTATTAAAGACGGTTTTGAGTCTGATGCTATAGTAAACTCCTGGCTTACTTTGGTAACGGTAATCTTTTCTCTCTTCACAGTTTTGTTAGTTCCATCGCCAAAATATAAATCAACATACACAGGCAATTTATACAATGGGTTCTCTTCAAAATCCTGTTTCTGTTCTACTTTAATTTTTACCTGCTTAGCAGTAGCGTCATAACTGTAGGTAATATCCAGCACAGGGTGACCACCCTTTAAATACCATTGGTTAAAGAACCAGTTTAAATCCTGACCGGTTGTTTCTTCAAAAGCCATACGAAGGTCGTTGTACTCGGTGTTCTTAAAACGATTCTTTTCCAAATATAATTTCAACGAGGCAAAGAAGGCATCATCACCCACTTCTTTACGAAGCATGTGCAATATTTGTCCGCCTTTGTTATAACTGATTCCATCAAACATATCTTCACGACCATCATATTCAAAACGAATAAGCGGAGGGTCTTTTTGTGCGGTTTGTGCCATGTATCCTTGGCGACTGCTATAACTGTGCGCATCAGCAGCATCAACGCCATGCTTATATTCCTGCCATAAATATTCGCCATAAGTAGCAAACGATTCATTCAAAGAAAGATTGCTCCAGCTTTCGCAGGTTGCCAAATCGCCAAACCATTGGTGAAATAATTCGTGAGAAATAACATCTTCACCCTTGCTTCCATCCAACAATTCTCTTTCTGTTTGATAAACAAAATCGCCATGCAACGTAGCCGATGTGTTTTCCATAGCACCTGATACATAATCTCTCGCTACAATCTGCGCATACTTTTGCCACGCATAAGGCACACCTAATTTAGTAGAGAAGAACTCAATCATCTCAGGTGTTAAACCAAATATAGCTTTGGCATAAGGCTCATATTCTTTCTCTACGTAGTAACTAACTTCTTTTCCGTTCCAGGGTTTATCAACTACTTTTTTAAACTCGCCAACACCCATCATTACCAAATAAACCGCATGGGGCATATCCATTTTCCAATGGTCGGTGCGGGTACCATCTGCATTCTTTTTGCTATCTGTAAGCAATCCGTTCGATAGCGTTGTGTATTTATCATCTACGGTAATATAAATCTCATCCGTCATTTTTTCATTCGGACTATCTATACAAGGAAACCAAGCCGAGTTACTTTGCGTTTCACCCTGCGTCCATATTTGCGGCATTTTACTTTTATCTTCTCCCTTAGGGTTAATAAAGTATAAACCCTTATCATCGGTAATAGCACGGCTGCCACCTGTTTTTAAATCGTTTGGTTTAGATTTATAATCAATAAACACCGTGTATTTATCGTTGCGGGTATATTCTTTATCCAAATCAATTTTTATAGAATCGTTCTCATACACATACTTCAAATCGGTATTGCCTTTGGCACCCACCAACTGCACTTTATTAATATCCATGCCGCGTGCATTTAAGTATAGCTTCTTTACGGGGTAGAAATAAGGTTTCACATCTATAGTTGCTTTGCCATATAGCCAGCTGTTTTGCCAGTCGAATTTTACTTCCAGCTTGGTGTGCAGCACATCGTTGCTTTTGGGGTTAGCCCCACGGTATTTTATTGGAACAGGCGGCGCAGGTTTTTTATCTACAAAAACCGTATCTGTTTTTACCAGTACAATCTCTTCTTTCTCGCCTTTATCTTTCTTGTTCTTTTTTTGTGCATAAGCAGCAGGCGATACCAGCAATACGGCAACTGCGCTTATAAATAGTTTTTTAAGTAACATAGCTTTAGGTTAATTTTTAGCAAATGTGCGAATTTATACGTTTAAGGCTTTGTTTTTTTTACGAGTGGTTTATTTTTAAGGACAGGTGGGGCGTTCCGCTTGATTACAAGCGGCGGGCTTTACGCGCTGCACGGCAGCTTGCTGCAATCCCTAACGCAATTCTTATTTTTAGTAATACTCTATTTCGCGTATTGTTATAGCATAACTCCAATTATAATGCCCGGGATGTTGATCTTTTTTAACCGGAAATGGCATATAATTATGTTCAGTTTTCTTTAACCAATTACCATTTTTATCATATTCATAATCGTATCCTATTTTCATAGATAAATTGCCAACCGCATCATAAACCTTCATTTCAACTAAATCCCCAAAATTATTATAAGTGTAAAATGATTTACGTGACTTTTTTTTAGTAGTATCGGAACATAAAGGGTAACCAATCGAACTTATTACTTTACCATTTTTGTCATAAGTATTAAAACCATGACGGCTGAAGTCAGTGGCATTAGCGTTTACAGAAGGGTGCACACCTCCACCGACAGAAGTATGTTGAGAAAACACTTCTTGCGTGTGGAAAAAAACTAAATTGTGCATAAATAACAGAGATACCTCTATTAGGGATAGGGATATCTTTGTTTGTTTAGCAATAATGGCTAATTCTTGTAAAAACTTTATAGTCAACCTGCTAATTCCATCCGCCACCTAATGCCTTATATATATTAACCTTGGCATTCATTTGCTGCTTTTTGGTTTCAATTAGTTCAAATTTAGAATCCAATGCATCGCGTTGGGTTAATAGTACTTCCATATAGTCTGCTCGGGCTGATTTGAAGAGACCGGTAGAAATCTCAACCGAGCGGGTAAGTGCCTCTACCTGCTGTACTTTTAACTCATAACTTTTTTCGAGATTATCCATATTCGACAATTGATTAACAACTTCGATGTGGGCATTTAAAATGGTACGTTCGTAATTGTATACAGCCTGTATCTGTTTTGAGGTGGCAGAGTAGTAATTTGCTTTTATGGCATTTCTATTTACTAACGGCATCATTAATCCCCCCATGATATTATAAATTATAGATGCAGGCATGGTTACTAAATACTGGGGATTAAATGCTCCTAAGCCAAGACCTGCGTTAATAGTTAGTGAGGGGTAAAAATTGGCTTTTGCAGATTTAGCATCCAACTTGCTTGCCTCCAGTTCCTGTTCAGCTTGTCTAACATCAGGGCGGTTTTGCAGCATTTGTGATGGAATACCTGCGTGCATATCATTGGTTGGTAAATTATTAAACGCTCTAGAATCTCTAGCTATAGGTTGTGGAAATCTACCAGCTAAAAAATTAATCCTGTTTTCTGCTACTATAATTTGCTGCATAATATAGTACTGACGGCTTTTGTTTTTTAGCACCTCTGCTTCAAATTTACGCACAGCTAATTCAGTAACCTTGGCAGCCAGTTTCTCCAGCTTTACTATTTCCAGTGCGTTGGTTTGAATTTCGATATTCTTTTTCAATACTTCCAACTGATTATCTAACGCCATTAATTCGTAATAAGAATTGGCTATTTCGGCAATTAGGTTAGTAACCATAAAGTTTTTTCCTTCAATGGTAGCCAAATATCTACGCATGGCTGCTTTTGTAGAGTTTCGCAATTTTTTCCAAATATCCACTTCCCATGAAAAATCAAAACCTAAAGCATAATTGGGCAAATTAACAGGCACTTTTTGATTGGGTGTAATATCATTAGTTGCATCACTGGCTCCCTGACTAGTGTACAAACCCACCTTTTCGATACCAGCTCCGGCTCCTACACCCAAAAATGGTAAATAGGCTCCTTTTCTAGCTCTTGCCTCGTTTCTGGCAACATAAATTTCCTGCGCAATGATATTTAATTCCTGATTGTTTTTGAGTGCAGTATCAATAATGGAAGCTAAGTTTGGATCAGTAAAAAAATCCTTCCATTTTGTCTTTGCCGTATTTACACTATCCTTAGAATCACTAAAAGCTGTAGGAACCGTCTTATTCTCTGTCTTACGACCAAAGTTTGGTACGCTGCAAGCGTTATAAATCAGGGCGATTACCGCTATCCCAAAATAATTTAATATTTTCTTATTGCTCATGGCCTTCATTTTCTACATGTTGTGGGAATTTGTCTATTGTATGAACAAAACCTTCCGTTAAAGAACCTTCCTCTTCATCTTTTATAAGTTTTCTGCCTTCAGCCATCGAGCCAAATATGTAATATAATCCCGGCACAATAATTACTCCAAAAAAGGTTCCGAACAGCATACCCCCAAGCGCAGAAGTGCCAATAGTTCTGTTACCGATAGCACCGGCACCGTGAGCAACAACCAGTGGAATTAACCCCGCAATAAAGGCAAAAGAGGTCATAAGAATAGGCCTAAAACGTACTTTGGCTCCTTCTATGGCTGCTTCAAGTACGGTTGCTCCCTGCTTCTGCTTCTGTACAGCGAATTCCACAATCAATACGGCATTTTTACCCAATAATCCGACCAACATTACCAACCCTACCTGAGCATAAATATCGTTTGCCAATCCCATAGTCTTAATTAGCAAAAACGAGCCAAATACACCTGCTGGTAAAGAAAAAATAACGGCTAACGGTATGATAAAGCTTTCGTACTGTGCAGCAAGAACGAAATAAACAAATATCAATACAATAATGAAGATATAAACAGCTTCATTTCCACGTTTGGTTTCATCGTATGAAAGAGCGGCCCAATCTATATCAAACCCGTGAGGTAATGTTTTTGCAGCCACTTCCTGTACAGCCTTAATAGCCTCGCCGCTACTATACCCTTTAGCAGGTCCACCTCTTATAGCAGCTGTGTTGTACATATTGTACCTGTTAATTTCATTAGGACCTTGTTTCTTTTTAATTTTCATAAAAGCCGAGAAAGGAACCATCTCATCATGAGTACTTTTTACGTATAAGTTCATAATGTCTGAAGGAAGCCTCCTGTATTCAGGTGAGGCTTGGACAAACACTTTAAAGAAACGTTGATATTTGATGAAACCAAGCTCATAGGTACTTCCCACAAAAATAGACAAGGTATTCATGGCGTTGCCGATGGTAACACCTTTTTGCATGGCCGCCTGATTATCAAATTCAATCTCATATTGCGGATAGTTGGTACTGAAAAAGGTAAATAATCCGGTTATTTCTTTACGTTTACCCAAATCGCGCATAAAATCATTTTTCACCTTTTCAAGCAAATTGTAATCACCGCCATTGGTTTTATCCAGTAATTGTAAAGCAAAACCACCTGCTGCTCCAAATCCGGGTATAGCTGGTGGATCAAAAAACTCAATGGTTGCTCCAGGGATTTCCTTCGCTTTTATTTCCAGTTCAGCAATAATTTCGCTTACGGTATGTTTCCTATCATTCCAAGGCTTTAGGTTAATTAAGCAAGTTCCTGCATTAGATCCCCTTCCTTCAGTAAGTACTTCATAACCTGCTATGGAAGAAACAGATTGTACACCCTCCACTTTCTGGATAATTTGCTCTAATTTGTTAGATAAATCATTGGTTCTCTCCAGCGTTGAACCCGGAGGGGTTTGGATAATAGCATAAAGCATTCCTTGGTCTTCACTAGGAACAAAGCCTGAAGGTAAGTTGTTTGATATCAGAAATATTCCAAAAGAAAATACTAGCAATAAAACTACAGTGATTACTCTTCTATGTGCAATTAATCTTAAAAGCCAAACATATTTTCCGGTAAGCTTTTCAAATCCTCGGTTAAAACTATCAAGGAACATAGAAAGCCACGTTCTTTTTTTAGGTTTTCCATGTGTGTTTTTCAATATCATGGCACAAAGAACGGGCGTAACCGTAAGTGCCACAATACCTGAAAGAACAATAGAAGATGCCATAGTAATAGAAAACTGTCTGTAAAATGTACCTACTGGACCCGACATAAATGATACCGGAACAAATACTGATACCATTAGTAAAGTAATAGCTATAACAGCGCCACTAATCTCTTTGATAACTTTTTTTACTGCCGCATAAGGAGAAAGATGTTCTTCCTCCATTTTAGCATGTACAGCCTCAACGACGACAATAGCATCATCCACCACTATACCTATGGCAAGTACAAAGCCAAACATGGTTAATGTGTTGATGGTAAAACCAAGCGGGATGAAGAAACAAAATGTACTTAATATTGAAACCGGGATAGCCAAAATAGGGAT
>CAJCJB010000091.1 GCA_903970545.1 Candidatus Saccharimonadota bacterium
GGCATTGAAGTAAACGAACGGGTGCCCGATAGTTTTTTAAAGTTAGCTGATGAGGTTGTAAACATTGACCTTACGGCAGAGGAGTTGATTACCCGCCTGAAGGAAGGGAAGATTTACGATAAATCTAAAGTGGATGTAGCCTTAAAGAATTTCTTTAAACCCGAAAAAATATTGCAGCTGCGCGAGCTTGCCCTTAAAGAAGTTGCCACGCAGGTTGTGCGTAAAATAGAAACAGAAGTACCACGACCGCAGCAATTAAAGCAGGAGCATTTTTTGGCTTGTATATCCAGCAATAATGAAGTAGCTAAAAAGATTATACGCAAAACATCCCGCCTGGCTAATTACTATAACTCTAAATGGTATGTGCTGTATATTCAAACCCCGAACGAGAGCGTAGATAAAATAGCCTTGGATAAACAACGACATTTGATAAACAACTTTAAGCTTGCCATTGATTTGGGTGCAGAGGTACTGCAATCTCAAATTAAATCAAGCGAAATGCAATTGCCCGTAAATGTGCCATTCATTTCACATAATTCTACAGCTTCCAACATTGTAGATGCCATTATGCAGATTGCCAACGAAAAGGAGATTACCACTATTTGCATCGGTAAACCGCATTTAAACATGTGGCAAATTATGCTTAAAACAAGTGTCTTTAATCACTTACTAAAAGGTCTTTCCGAAAACGATATTGATTTAATTATTTTATCCTAAATGTTCAACTCCCTAAAAAGCAAAATAACACTTGGTCTTGTTTTCTTATTCTCTCTGCTGTTGCTCTCGGGTGGCATTGGCATTTATAATTTATATAACCTGCGCAAAGAAGCTAAGCTTATTATACAGGATAATTATGAAACTCTAAATTATTGTCAGGGTATTTCTATTTTACTGGATAACATGCCGTCTGCTGTTGCTGCCAGCAAGATAGACTCGCTGATTAAACTTCAGGAAAATAACATAACGGAGGTTGGCGAAAAAGAAGCTACCGAAAGTCTGGCTAACCACTGGAATAAACTAAAGCTTAACTACAACATACAAGGCGTTCCGGTTCTTCACCGCGATTTGGATGCCATTCAGTTAGTTAACATGATGGCTATTGAAAGAAAAAATTCTTTAGCCGAAAAAACCGCAGACGAAGCCTTGCTTATCATCGTAGTTATTTCTGTATTGGTGTTTATTATGGCATTTATTTTTCTGATTAAGTTTCCTGATTATGTTACCAAACCGCTTAAAAAATTTACTAAAGGCATTAAAGAGATTGCCAATAAGAACTACAATCATAAAATAAACATGCAGAAAGATGTGGAGATGATTGAACTGGCAGAGGCTTTTAATGAGATGACCGAGAAACTGAATGAGTATGAAAAAAGTAATGTATCTAAACTGTTGTTTGAAAAACTAAGAGCAGAAGCGGTTATTAATAGTTTAAAAGATGCAAGCATAGGTATTGATAACGATAACAGAGTTTTGTTTGCCAATGCACAGGCGCTTCAAATATTAAACGTAAAGGCAGAGGCTATAATTGGTAAAAACGAGAGAGACATTTCTAAATCAAATGATTTGTTCAGGTATATAATTCATAGCGAACAAAATGCTCCGTTTAAGATTGTGGTAGATAATAAAGATTGTTTTTTTGTAAAAGAGAAAAATGAAATTAGTGTAAATACCCATGTTATAGGGAAATTATTTACCATTAAAAACATTACCAGTTTTCAGGAGAAAGATATTGCTAAAACAAACTTCTTAGCTACCATTTCGCATGAACTAAAGACCCCTTTATCATCAACGGATATAGCCTTGAAGTTATTATCTAATGATAAAATAGGAGCCTTAAACAAAGAACAAAAGCAAATTGTAATCGATTTAAAAGGAGAGAACCAACGCTTGATAAAATTAGTAAGTGAACTGTTAGACCTCTCTCAGGCAGAAACAGGGAATATTAATTTGACTATTTCTAATGTCTCACTAAAAGAGGTTGTTCAGTATGCCATAGACACCCTTAAAACGCCCATACAGGAAAAGAACCTGCATATTGATTGGGCTGATGTAACAGAAAAACAAACCATAAAAGCAGATAAAGAAAAAGCGGTGTGGGTGTTGGTTAATATACTATCCAATGCTATTCGTTATTCACCTGAGCAAGCTACCATTACCATAAAAGCTACTATTGAAAAAGAAGGAACTTTAATTCTTTCCGTTCAGGATAACGGTAAAGGCATTCCAAAAGAATATCAGCAAAATCTCTTTCAGCGCTTTTATAAAATACCAAATGATAATACTACCAAAGGCACCGGACTTGGTCTATCTATCGCCAAAGAGTTTATGGAAGCTATGAACGGGAAAATATATTTAGATACTGCTTACAAAAATGGTGCAAAGTTTAATTTGGAATTTTCTCTTAATTAATTACTGCGTTTTTCGTTGTGTATAAATGCATCATTAAAACTGAATACTCAAGCCCCGTATTAAAATGAGCGTTTCCAACCATTTCTACGGGGGTTCGTATAGGTTTTTTTTCGCCCCTTTTTTACTCTTTTTCAGGATTTTTAAATTTTAGCCCCCTCTGAAAGCCTTGAAAACAGGGCAATAAAAAAGTCGATGCTCTGAAACATCGACCTATGTAGCCTATAGGTTGCAAATATCGAACTTTTTAGATGATTTTCAAGCTATTAAAACCCTAGCTGATTTCACCTTTAGGGATGCGTTTACTAATGTGAGGGATTTGGCGTAGCTGGTGGATGATTTTTTGAAACATGATAAGCAACTATTTAAAGATAATTTCTACTCTGCGATTACTTGCCCTTCCTTCTTCTCTTTTATTATCTGCAATAGGTTTACCACTACCGTAACCTTTGTAACTAATCCTCGCTTGTACTATACCACGTTGTATTAAATAATCTGCTACTGCTTTGGCTCTATCTTCTGATAGCTTTAAATTATCTGTTTCCTTGCCTACATTATCTGTATAGCCATTTAATTCTAATTTATAGTTTGCATTTTTCTGAAGATAAGTAACAAGCTTGTTAAGTTCTTCATAAGAGCTTGGTAATAAAGTTGCTTTATTTAACTCAAAGTTTATATTTTGCAACACCATTGCTTTGCCAACTGCACTATCATACACACTGGGTACTATTTGGGTTTTTACGGTTGGTGGTTGTATGCTATCGGTTTGTTCGCAACTACATTTTTCTCCCTCTTTTAATTCGGTTAATATCACATCATCTATATAATAGTAGGCAATCTCAGGATCATGAAATTTTAATATTCGATTTTTTTTGCTAGGTAAAACGAACCCAGTTTTATAATAAGAATCTGAAAAACAACCAATCGTCAAGTATTTTTCTTCTTCTATTCCAGCAAAAACTCCCCTGAATTTTACCCAATTCAAAGTATCATTAATTATAGGATAAGTAATATTTGGTTTTAAATCTATTTTTAAACCCCCCATTTGAGATTTTATTTTGCGAAAATACAGTAAGAAAAAATAATTTAAAGAAAACTAAAATATAAACTCTCATCGTAATAAATAAACGCTAATGCACAAAACTATACATTAATGCCCATACCACAATTTATGCCATTTCGGTCTTGGATTCGTATTTAGAATATCTTGCTTGTATTTATCCTTATAAGAATTTCCATTTATATCATTAGTGTATTTTCTCCATGCATCCATTTGAACATTAAAGAAATATTGAGCACCATCTTCTCCAAAGATATTTTTATCAGGTTTTCCAGAACCAAATGGATTTGCTCCTTGTCTATCAGTCAATATACTAAACCCTCGCTTATTTCCATGCATATTTGTGCTATAATCAAGAATATCATTAATCGGTCCACTCACATTTTTAACACTAAGGCGAGGAATACTCTGATGATTTCCGCCATTCATAGAATATATCCAAGAATCTTGTTGTCCAAAAGGATCATAACTTAAGCTTGAATTATATATTTTTTTAACACCTCCACCCGTATAATCATTTCCATCTGCTAAGAAATATTCAGTTTGTTTATTCTTGGGATTAGTAATTTTTGTGTACAAACTTTGTATACTATTAGACGTAAAATTATCAAATACTGTCCTTGGATTCTTTTTTCCTAGTGACGAATGAGTAATATCCCTTCTAATTGCAAAGGTAGTTCTGTCAATATCTCCCATAGGTATTAAATTTAAGTGATACCTATGACCTTCAAAAAAGTCCCCTATGCGTCTTGTTACCTGTCCAATGGCTCTTGTAATATGCATTAAATAATTATGATGTTCAGTTGGTGAAGAATCTTTTGGGGGTTTTGGCCCTAGAGTTGGCTTTGTAGTATTATTTACATGATTTCGTCTACCCCGAGGACCAAAGTTGCCGCTCTTTCCCCCACGAGATCCACCACCAAAAAGTCTAGCAAACCAACCTGGCTTCAAACCATTTGGGTCACTGAAAGCAATAGGGTTATTAGCAAATGTAGAGTAAGGACTTTCGTTATCCTCAAAAAGGGGATCAATATCCCACCTTCTACCACTGCGGCTGTCATATTCCCAGAACTCAGCAGTGTAAGCCCCATCAAAAAGCTCTTCATCCTTCTCCTGTCCATTATGACCAAATCTATACAGGTTTATAAAGGTTCTAGCTATACTGTATCTCTCTTTATAATATAAGTAAATACAAGGCTTTCAAAGAACATTACGTATTGCATAGCTACCTTTAAACTGCAATGCTAAAAGCAGTTTAAAGGTAGTTGCCACAATTGATACATGCAAATATTTTTAGATGAACTTTTCTTTTTTTATAAAAAAAAGCCCCTGAATTATCAGGGCTCTAACAATTGTAAATAAATTACTGTCTTTATTTTATTCTTAATAAGGTTGCACTAATGCTTCCAGTGGGATGTTAAGTTTTTGATGAAGGCTGCGAACCATATCTAATGTAAGCTTGCGTTTACGGCTTAGTATTTCACTAACACGGCTGGTATAGCCCAGTATTTCACCCAATTCTTTTTTAGACATATTCATCTCTTCCATACGATACTTGATAGCTTCCACTGGGTCAGGCGACTCAATCTTGTAATGCTTTTCTTCGTAATCTTTTATGACAAGGGCAAGAAGCTGTGCTTCACTTCCTTCTTTTGTATTAGACTTGGCAAAGAATATTTCTTCAAAGCGTTGCAATGCCTTCTCATACTGTTTTTTGTTTTTTATTACTTCTACTTGCATATTTTCTATTTTTATAAATTCAATTTTCTTTTTTCTTACTTGGTTTATACAGGTCAACTTTGTTTGCATCTATTCTGTCATACTGGGCATGTGTTCCAATAAACTTGATAAATACCCAACCGTGTTCATAATTGATAGCAGCTACTAATCTGTAATCATTTCCCTTTATATCAAACACGGCACGCCCGTTTTTCAAAACACTTACTGTTCCTCCGTAATCTTGTTTTAACTGGTTCGGGCTTTTCCACCACTTAGCTTCCACTTCCTCGTACCAAACTTCCAAAGGTACTTTTGCATTCCCGTGTTTTTTATAAAACTCAATTACAGAACTTTTATTATACACATTCATTACTACTGCAAATATAAGAATAAATTACCAATTTGGGAAATAATTACCATTGTGGTAATTATTTCTTATACATTATTTTACTTCAACGGATGCCATTTTTTTATCTTCTCTCTTTGCTCGGCAATATCCATTCGTTTATATCTGAAAGTAGAACTGGGCCATTTATGACCTGCCCACTCTTGTACGTCTTTCAGTCTGTATTTATATACATTCAACCAGTTTGCAATAACGCTGCACCGAATAGTCTTTGCATTTAATGGACGGTCTGGAAACAAACCCTTCAAAGGTTCCAGCATGGAAGCAATACCTTCAACGGTTTCAGGCTCTCCACGATGACCGATAAGCAATCGGTTTGTTTCTACTTTTAGAAGTTTCTTGCGGTAACTATTCAGCAACAGGCGAAAGTTCGAACCTAATAAATGAGATTTTAAAAATAAAACAGATTATTCTAGTATAAATACAATGTTATTATCTAATCAATGAAATAGTTCCAGAATAAGAATGGCTTTTTTTAAATACATCATTTAATTCAACCCTCCATACATAGACATCTTCCTGTGCAGGTTGTTCTTTTACTCTACCATCCCATCCCTGATTAGGGTTAGTTGTACTTAATATTAAATTACCCCATCGGTCAAAAATCAACATTTTAAAACTGCTGTTATCCCAACCTGTTCCAACTGGTAAAAACACATCATCAAGCCCATCTCCATTTGGTGTAAATGCATTAGGTGCATAAAAAGCAAAAACATCATTTATTAACACATTATGAATTACTGTATCCAAACAACCTTCTTGGTTTTGTACTACCAGTATTACATGGTAATTTCCTGTTGAAGTATAATTATGAGAAGGATTTTGAAGATTTGAAACAGATAAATCTCCAAAAAACCATTGTGAGTTAATATAACCTGAGGACTCATTGATGAAATAAATCTCTGCATTTAAAATATCTGTTTGAAAAGTTGAAGCAGAAAAAGCTGCGACAGGAAAAGGAAATACTTGTACAATACTATCTGAGGTAACCGTTCTTACACATCCTAAAGATGTAGTATAAGTGAGACTTAAATTATAATTACCAGTTTTACTGTAACAATAATCTGTTTTGGGAGCGGTTGAAATATCCCCATTTCCAAAATTCCATTGCCAAGAAGAAAGCGTACTATATGGTATATTAGCAAGGCTAATACAAACAGGACTGCAACCGGATAGATTTTGAGGTAAATTAATTATTGGGGGATTAATAATTGTAACCATAGCCGTGTCTGTTGCATTCTTTGTGGTACATCCGTCTGATACAGTTACTGTATATACTATATTGTTTTGTGGAAGTATTAATAAAGGGTTTTTATTTGAGTTTGAAGGTGTCCATGAATAAGTATAATTTCCATTTCCTCCTAACGCCATTGCTAAAAGACTTATACTATCTATACTACAGGTGTTTATTCCATTTGCATTTACGGTTAAGGGCGCTAGAACAGTTATACTTCCAGTAGATACGGGAGTTGAGCACCCAAGTGAGTCCTTAATAGAAACAGAATAAACACTATCACTTGTTGCAGTGGTGCTGTATGAAGCACCAGTATAACCATTACCCCAATTGTAATTATAAGTTCCTGTCCCTCCCGAAACAGTGGGAATTATATCAACAGATTGACCATTGCAAACAGTATAATTATTTATAGTAAGCATAGGAGAACTATAAACGTTTATCGTGGCGCTATCTCTTACTACACATTGACCCACTAGCATATCTACCCAATAAACAACACTTGCAGAAGGAATGATAAAAGAACTGGTTGCACCGGTTGACCATGTATAACTTGTAGCACTTGATGCTGATGCATTTAAAGTATAACTCGTGTTACTGCAAATACTCGTATCTTTTAATAGATTAATCGTTGAAGGATTAGTATAATTAACATGCGTAGTATCAGTTAGATTACAGCCACTTAGTGTTTGAATTTGTACCCAATAGGTACCTGAATTATTTACGGAAATAGTTTGAGTATTGCTTCCTGTCGACCATGTATAAGATAACGCATTAATTGCATTTAATGAGACAGATGAAGAATTACATATAGTAGTATCTTGTGTGGTACTACAAACATTATTATTGAGAGAATAAGTGTTTTTATACTTAAAGTTATCTATAAAACTCGGAAAAGTATAAGCTGCGTTTGAGGCAATTACATTGCTAACACAATTACATGCATTACCTGCAAGATTGGGAGAGTTTATAATTCCAATATTAGGTGCTTGATTTATATATATTTTACCATTATTGGCTAGTTGTAATCCAAATGACCCGCAATTTGAGCAAGGAACATTATATAATGAATTAATAATTGTATCAGGAATACCGCTTGATAAGTCAAACTGGTTTAACCCTGTGGGAGTTGGACCTTGAATATATAGTTTTGAATTGTCAGGCGAAAATGCAACTCCATAAGGATTTCCAGAATTTGTACTCGTTGGTAAATCTATTTCATTAGAAATTACACCTGTAGTATCATTAAAATGAAATAACTGAACTAAATAAGGGGTTTGATTTCCTACTACAAATGCAATCTTACTTCCGTCTGGAGATATTTTCATTTGACCGATTGCATTAGCAATGCCTACCTGAGGATTCGACCATCCAATTGCCGAAATAACTGGAGGGGAAATTCCAGAGGTTGTAATTAGAAAAGAATAAAATTGATTTGTATAGTGTTTTCTAGTTACAAGCCAAATATCTGTTCCATTGCTATGAAATGTTGCAGCCATTTTTTCTCCTGTAGAATCTAAAAGCAAGATATTTTTACTACCTGAAACAACATCTCCCATTCCATTATCGAGGCATAAATCAACAATGGAATATCTTAACCCATTAGCAAGATTATTTTGAAACTCATCTAATGTAAATACATAAAAAAGATTACAGCTCTCAGGTTTTGGTATTATAATTACTCCCTGAGTAGAAGACATTCCTCCCATTAATCCTGAACCATTCGGCATTACATTATCACTACGGTCCCAAATACTAGTTGGGCTTGCATACATCAAAAGATTACCTGCACTATCACAAATACTTGAACACCCTTCAGAATTTTCACCAGTACCGCCAAGCGAACTTATTTGACTATTTGTAATAGGTACAGCTGTACCAGTTGCAAAATTTAAATCTGAATATTCTGCAAAACACCAAATGTTGCCCTGCTTTTGAGCCATGTTCAAAAAAGGAATAATTAGAATTAAGAATGTTATAAACTTTTTCATTTACCTTAAGTAAAGGTAAACCATTTTTTTGAGTAGTAATTTATTTACTATCACATTCTTTAGTTGTTGGCGCTTAAAGTTCGAACTTCCTGTTCGGTTAAAAAACAAAACCCTTGACTAGCAAGGGTTTTAAAGGTAGTAGACCCAACAGACGAAATCTCGAACTCTTTGCTACAAGATTTTATAATATTATCAGATTTAAGGGTTCATTTACAATTAGTTTAGTTCTCACCATAATAAATGCTTTATAATTTTTTAAGATTACATAAAAGTCTCTTTACATCAATTCATTAACAAAATGATTAAAACGCATGCCCTAAGGAAAAGAAGAATTGTCTGTCTTCCTGAGATACAGCATAATCAAAACGAAGTATCGTATTTACATTCCAGGCAATACGCAATCCCAATCCTTCAGAGTAACGTATATTCTCTAAATGACTTATCCGACTTAAATTATCCCACACACCGGCTTCATCAAAAAAAGGAACCACACTAAATACCAAGTGTTGTTTTAATATTTTTGCTTGTGCAACTCTACAGCGCAACTCTATATCCAAATACTGCATTACCGGCGCAACAAAGCGAGCTTGTTTATAGCCCCGTAAAGTTTTACTTCCTCCCATACCATCAATATCTCCCTCAGAACTCCATGCATCTGAGTATTCAAAGAAAGGTGCGTCTCCTTGAGTCCATACAAAACCAAAACTTCCGGCTAATATCATTCGTTTAAATACCTTCGGGAAAATTGGAGAATAGCCATTCGCATGAAGAAATGTTTTATTGAAATTGTACTGCGAAGCTAACCCAGTTAAAGACAATTCATTTGTGATTTCTGCAAAAATACCTTTAGTAGGGTCTGTTTCCAAGTCTCTTGTGTCATATATGATACCCATTTGAACTAACGAAATAGTGTTGCTACCGTAACCTTTTATTTTACCCGAATCGAAATCTTCATGTACGGCAGAACTATCATTTAATGGAGTACTGATATTTATTTGTGCAATTTCAAAACCTAAAAGAGTACGAAGTTTCCCTTCCATAAAAGAGCGTTCCATACTTACATTTAGTACTGCTTCTGTTTTTGTAAACGTATTATAGAAAGCTTTTGTGCCAACCAAATTATTCTTATAATCGCTATAAGAAGCGTTATTTACCAGTGGATTTGAAGGATTATTATCAGGGTAGTAACTGAGTGGTTTTAAAGATTGTTCCGTTATCCCAAAATAAAGAAAATTAGGATTTGCTTCATAAGCAGCCTCTGTACGCAGGCGCCACTTAGTATTGAAGATATAAGGTACATCAAGCCCTAACTGAATTTCTCTTTGCAAACGGGTAGTAACAAAAACAGCCAGATTTAATTCTGCCCTATAGGGCGTATAAGCAAAAAACGGGTCTGATTTTTTTCCGTTAAAGAAAAGAGAACCCTCAACGCCGGCTCCAAGTCCATTAACAGGGTCTGAACTAAAATCGGGCACACCCGCAAAAGACATACCCTCTTTTTTCTCGGCAAGTTCATCATCGGGCATTCGTTTCTCATCGGCTATGGCAAACGGGAGTTTTGTTGAATCTTTTTGTTGAGCGTTTATTTTAGAGCTAATGATAAAAAGAAAAGAAAAGAAAA
>CAJCJB010000092.1 GCA_903970545.1 Candidatus Saccharimonadota bacterium
GCAAGAGAAGGAAAATTTACAAGCCCTCAAAAAACGAGTTAAGGAATTAGAAAAATCATTAGAACAAGCTAATGTTTTAATTTACGGGCCCTAAAGTTATACAAAACCATTATTGGTTTGAAGAGCAGATAATAAATTCAATTTCATTAGGGCTTGAATCATCAATGAAAGGCAGGGTAGATATTGCAACTAAGGTAATATTGGAAAGCCATTCAACATTGAGATTGTTGTCAAATAAAATTGATTTGAAAACAGCAGAGATTATTTTTCTAAATTTATATAAAAGCGTTGAAAAACTGAGTAATAAAAAGGGAAACGAAGACCCAGTAATAAAATATGATGATTGGAAGAATGAATTGCTATGTATTCAGGGGTTTACATTAGGTTTTTTTTCATTTTCAGATTGGTGTATTTGAAAGGATAACTACTTTTAATTCCAAAAAAATAACATCTGAGTATCAAAACATTATATGGAATAAGCCTGAAAGTATTTATAATACGGACTTCTTACCTGAGCTTTATGATAGACTGATTACTTTTAAGAATAGGAACTCCATCATTTAGTTTTATATTGCCTATTAAGTCCTTTGTAAAATCCTTAACATTTTCTGAGGTCAGGGATGTATCTGCAAAAGTGCTAATAATA
This sequence comes from Candidatus Saccharimonadota bacterium, assembly GCA_903970545.1. Taxonomy (GTDB): domain Bacteria; phylum Bacteroidota; class Bacteroidia; order B-17B0; family Aurantibacillaceae; genus PALSA-968. The sequence continues at coordinate 647 of CAJCJB010000092.1, forward strand.
CCCGATGTGCTTATTTTCCGTACACGGTTATTATCCTGTTCTGCAACATATATATTGCCAGATATATCAATGGCAATACCACTAGGTGCTGATAATTTAGCTGATGTGGCAGGTATTCCGTCTCCATTATACCCATAACTACCCGCTATTCCTGCAATGGTAGTTATAATTTGAGCCTTTGCATAAATACAAATTACCCATAATAAACCTGTTATAAATACTTTTTGCTTCATTGAATAATTATTAAAGTTACATAAAAAATCCTGCCCTTTTACAGAGCAGGATTTTATTTACTAAATGTTCTTTATTTAGTGATAATTACTTTTTGTACTTGCGTGTTGCCATTATAATCGGTAACCCTCATAATTATATGGTTTTAAAGACAAATGTAATTAATAAGTGTTAATACCATCTCACATTACCCGTTACCTGAAAAATAGTTAGTTTTGCAGCACAATTGTAATCTATGCCAAAAATCTCTGATAAAGCGCAGCGAATGCCTGCATCGCCCATACGCAAACTGGTTCCATTTGCCGATGCAGCCAAAAAGCGGGGTGTAAAAATATATCACTTAAATATTGGTCAACCCGATATTGAAACCTCTGCTGTGATGCTGAATGCCATAAAAAATGCCGATATTAAAGTACTTGAATACAGCAACAGTGCTGGTATAGAGAGCTACCGCAAGAAACTGGCAGGCTATTACCAATCGTATAAAATTAATGTAGAAGCTGCGGATATACTAATTACCACAGGTGGTTCAGAGGCTTTGCAATTTGCGTTTAATACCTGTTTTAATACAGGTGATGAAGTAATTATACCCGAGCCTTTTTATGCCAACTACAATGGTTTTGCGGTGTCGGCAAACATAGTAGTAAAGCCTGTAGTGTCTAATATTGAAAGTGGTTTCGCTTTGCCTCCCATCAGCGATTTCGAAAAACTGATTACTGCTAAAACCAAAGGAATACTGATTTGCAACCCCGGTAACCCTACCGGATATTTATACTCACGTGCAGAGCTTGAAGCCCTTAAAGAACTGGTGATTAAACACGATTTGTTTTTACTGGCAGACGAGGTTTACCGCGAATTTTGTTATGATGGAAAAGAATATGTTTCGGTAATGCACCTTAGCGGGTTAGATAATAATGTAGTGTTGCTAGATTCTATTTCTAAGCGTTACAGCGCCTGCGGTGCAAGAATAGGGGCCTTTATTACCAAGAACAAAGAAGTGATAGGAGCTGCTTTAAAGTTTGCACAGGCAAGGTTAAGTCCGCCAACCTTTGAGCAAATAGGTGCAGAGGCTGCCTTAGATACTCCCGCATCTTACTTTACTGAAGTTAAAAAAGAATATACCGAACGCCGTAACTTTTTAGTTAACGAACTGAATAAAATAGAAGGTGTTTATTGCCCCATGCCGGGCGGTGCTTTTTATTGCATAGCCAAACTGCCTGTAGAAGATGCCGATGTTTTTTGTGAATGGCTACTAAAAGAATTTAGCTTTGAAGGAGGTACTGTGATGATGGCGCCTGCATCAGGTTTTTATGCTACAGTTGGCAAAGGCAAAAACGAAGTGCGTTTGGCTTATGTGTTAAAGAAAGAAGAATTGGCAAAAGCCATGGTATGTTTGCGTGAGGCGTTGAAAGTATATCCGCATACTAAATACTAAAAGTATGTTTAGCCTTCGGGATATTTTCCCAGAAACCGATAAACCGCTGAAAAAGGCTATAGCGGCTTTATTGGTGTTGGTGGCTTTCTCACTTCCTTTTAAGTTTTTGGTAAACCTTTTTATTGTACTGGCATTTATTGCTTGGTTGTTTACCAATCCGTTTAAAAAGCTATTTACAAAAACTAAGAATATAAAAGTATTATTGGCTGTTTTTATTTTCTATTTGCTACATGTAATAGCTTTACTATACACCAACAATATGCAAGAGGGCTTCTTTAGCTTGGAAATAAAAATAAGCATGCTCATCTTTCCTTTGGTGTTTTATACGGAGGAGTTTTTGGCAAAACAGCATCAGTTTTTCTTTACCAGTTTTATTATAGGTACACTGTTATGTTGTTTGCTTTGTTTAAGCAGGGCTGTATTTCTTTACCTCTCCACGCATGAAAATCATTTTTACTATGAAGGCTTATCCTGGTTTCAGCACCCCTCTTATTTAGCTATGTATGTAAGCTTTTGCTGCGCTGTTCTTTTATTGACAAACCTGGTTAGTAAAACAATAACTTATGTAAGTATTGTATTCTTTACCTTGTTTGTATTCTTGCTTTCTTCTAAAACAGGTATTGTTATCCATTTTATTACACTCGTGTTTTCTTTTGTTTCCATCTTCTTTAAGGGAAAGAACTATTTTAAAATTATAGGAGTTTCTTTATTTGGGTTACTGGTTTCCATAGGCATTCTGTTCCTTATTCCGCACATAAAACAACGCTTCCAGAACGTTTATAGCGTGTTTCAGGCAAAAAGTATAGATAAAACATCTACCGAAAGTACAACAGTGCGCATGCTGATTTGGAATGAAGCTATGCAAATTATTAAACAACACCCTGTTATAGGTGTTAGTCCGGGTAATGCTAATGATGCCTTATATGAAAGCTATCAAAAAGATGGATTAACAGGAGCTTATGATAAGAAGTTAAATGCGCATAACCAGTATCTTCAAACCACTTTAGGACTTGGTTTAGTAGGCTTGCTAAGTTTATTGTCTTTGTTTATAGCACCTTTATTTAGTAACCCAAACAAAATAGTATTTTTATTTGTAGGAATTAGTGCTTTAAATTTTTTAACCGAAAGTATGTTTCAGTCCATGGCAGGATGTATATTTTTCGGTTACTTTTACAGCTTAATTTGTTTTAGATATGATTCCTTTCTCCCCCCCACGGATTGATAAAAAAATAATAGACGAAGTAACCGCAGCTTTACAAAGCGGATGGATTACCACAGGTCCGCGCACTAAATTATTTGAAAAGAAACTTACCGAGTATTGCGGCAACAAAGCAACTCTCTGTTTAAACTCTGCAACGGCAGGCTTAGAAATTATGTTGCGCTGGTTTGGAGTAGGGGAAGGCGATGAAGTTATTTTACCTGCTTATACCTATAGTGCAACGGCCAATGTAATTATTCATTGTGGCGCAAAGCCGGTGTTTGTTGATACGAATGCAAGCGATTTTAATATCTCTATCAAAGAGATTGAGAAACATATTACCGCTAAAACCAAAGTAGTAATGCCTGTAGATTTTGCAGGATTACCTTGCGATTATGATGAACTAAACGCACTAGTAGCAAGTAAAAAGAATTTGTTTGTTGCAACATCAGAGAACCAAAAGAAACTGGGAAGGATATTAATTCTTTCAGATTCTGCACACTCTATTGGTGCTATTTATAAAGGAAGAAAAACGGGTTCGTTGACCGATGTTTCTGTATTCTCGTATCATGCTGTAAAGAATTTATCTACTGCCGAGGGTGGCTCTGTAGCGCTTAATCTGCCTGCTCCTTTTGATAATGAAGAAGAGTACAAAAAACTGTGTGTAAGTACGCTGCACGGACAAAATAAAGATGCGCTTGCCAAAACGCAAAAAGGCAACTGGAAATACGATATTGTAGAGGCAGGTTATAAATGCAACATGACAGATATTATGGCTGCTATGGGGCTTGTAGAGCTTGAACGTTATGATAGTGAAACCTTTGTGAAACGCAAAGAAGTTTGCACTTATTACAGCAACTTCTTTGCCAAGCATGATGTATTTGAGTTACCTGTTCAGAAAACTAATGGTAAAGAATCGTGCTACCATTTATATCCTTTGCGCATAAAGAATATTACCGAAGCACAACGTGATGAAATTATTAAGCACATCTTCGATTGCGATGTATCGGTTAACGTACATTTTATACCTGTGCCCTGCATGAGTTTTTACAAAGGTTTGGGTTATGATATTAAAAACTATCCTACTACATACAATAATTACAGCAGAGAAATTACCCTGCCTGTATATTATAACTTAACTAATGAGCAGCTTGAAACGATTACCAATGCAGTTTTGCAATCGGTAACCAAGGTTGTAAGCAAAACAAATACCCTTGCTTAAACGCGTATTTGATATTATTTGTTCCTTCATCGGAATAATTATTTTACTTCCTTTTTTTATTCTTATTTCATTACTGATTATAATAGATAGTAAGGGAGGTATCTTTTACAGACAAATACGGGTAGGTACAAATAATAAAGACTTTTTTCTGCTAAAGTTCCGTACCATGCAAACAGATGCCGATAAAAAGGGCTTGCTTACGGTTGGCAACAGAGATAGCCGTGTTACCCGTATTGGCTATTACCTGCGTAAATATAAATTAGATGAACTCCCTCAGCTTTTTAATGTGTTGGCTGGTACTATGAGTTTGGTGGGTCCTCGCCCGGAAGTGCGCAAGTACGTAGATTTATATACTACCCAACAAAAGCAGGTGTTGAATGTAAAACCAGGCATTACAGATTTTGCCTCTATTGAGTATGTTAACGAGAACGAAATATTAGCTAAAGCCATTAATCCCGAGCAAACCTACATTAATGAAATTATGCCTCATAAACTCTCCCTTAATTTAAAGTACATAGAACAGCAGGGGTTTA
>CAJCJB010000093.1 GCA_903970545.1 Candidatus Saccharimonadota bacterium
ACTAATAGCCTGATAAGCTACGCCGAAAAAAAAGCACCAACCATAAACCCTACCATTAAACCTATGGTAATGGCTATTATAGATTATACCGAGCGTCTTAAAAAAGGCGAAGTTCCGGCAAGCCCTCCTATATTGAATGAAAATTCTACCTCTGCTGATTATGCTACCTGGCTTAACAGGGAAGACATGGTTCTTCCTGCTAATTTTAAAGATATTCATGCAAAGCTTATTGGTGCCAATGCGGGGGCTATGACGGCCATTTTATGGATAAAAGACAGCACCCCTTACGAAGTGCATGATAAAGAATATGAGAAATTCCTGATTATAGAAGGTACTTGTGATATTGTTACTGATGATAAAGTGTATTCTCTTATTCCCGGCGATTATCTTTCCATACCCTTGCATGTGGGACATGTGGTAAAGGTTACTTCCTCCATTCCTTGCAAAGCTATTTTGCAACGCGTAGCCGCTTAGTTTAAAAAGATTTTACTTTAGCTTACTGATAAAAACATCTATATCCTTTTTGGTGGTTGCCGAATACGAGATGGGTTGAGAGCAAACATTTTTACTGCAAACAAAAAGTGTGGGTTTGCCCAAATCAGGATAATGCCCTGGTTTTTCTACCTGCATCAACTTAGCTGGATGATAATAGCTTTGCACCTGTTTAATTAATTGCTTTGTTTCAACTGATTTTGCGTCGGTGGTAACAATGGTAAATACTAAATGATGCTTCATCAGTTTGTTGGCAGCAAGTGCATATTCTGCAATTAGTCTTTCTTCATTCTGCATAATTTTATCAGAGCCAACAGCTCTTAAACAACTTTCTGCTAACTTGACTAAGTTCTCATCTCCTGTTAAATCGCTTAATTCTACCAGAAACCTTGCATAGAGTGCATTTTCAGTCAGAACTTTGGTTATGGTACGCTTTCCGTTAAGCGTAACAGGCATTAAATTGGTAGAAAAAAAACCGCCGTTTTCTTTATCGTACAATTGCTCATAAATCACCTGCTGCAGTTTCTTACACTTGTCTAACCAAGCTGTATCATTGGTAAACTGATACAACATGAGCATAGTAATAGCAGCGTGCGCCTGTATTTTAAGATACATTACATTTTTTTGTGCTGAATCATTGGGTAAATCTCTAATGCGCTGGGTAGCATTTTTATTTTCTATAACGGTTTTAAACCAACCTCCACTTAGATAAGCTTTATCTATTATTTTGTTTGCAGTAGTAACGGCTATTTCCAAATCTTTCGGGTCTTGCGTAACTTCATACAGTTTTAAAAAGCCTTTTACAATGCGGAAATTAATATCGCTGTATAAGGTTTTATCAATCGGTGGAATGCCATATTTCAAACGTTCATTAGCAGGCAATGTAAAATACTTTTCAGGAGGTATACCGGGTGGGTTTCCATCGGGGGTAATGTATTCTTCCTGACTGCTGTAAAACAAATTATCTTCTTTAGATAACATAAAATTCAGCAAGTAGCTTTTAATAAGCTGCGCTTCTTTCAACCATCTTACATCTACGGTAGCCAAGTATGCCTCGGCATAGTTGTGCAGTACACCACCCTGATATTCGCTTCGCTTTTCGGGTTGTGCATTTTTCCAGCTTCGGTTAGAAGCGCAACCAAAATACACACCACCCCATATACGATCGCTTATTTTTGCGTATTGCGTTAAAGAGTTTAAAGCCTTTTTTTGCTCATGCGCTTGTTTGTTTACTCTTGCGTTCCAAAAACTATATTCAACAGGCTGATATAAAGGTATTTTTAAAACAAAGCCCCAGCCTGCATATAAGGTATCATAATAACTATCCAGTTGCTTTTCGGCTTTTGTATACAGTTGTGAAATAGCAGAATTATCAGGAGGTTCGGGAGAATAGAAATCATTATTATCCGCTTTAATCTTTCCATTTCTGTAATTATCTAAAAACTGATTTAATATTGGAATAAATTTATCAGGTCTTCTGTTTCCCTGAAAGGCAAGTAATTGATTCCCGCCCGAATCTAAGAATATAAGTGCCGGCCAGCCCCATTCTAAAAAGCGTGCGCCCACATCAGGCTGAGCTTCGGCATCCGCTTTTATTAAAATAAAATTACGGTTTAGTATCCCAATAACGGTAGTATCAGTATATGTTTCTGCTTCCATAAAATTACAGGCGGTACACCATTCGGTACCTACGTCTAAAAAAATAGGCTTATGTTCCGCCTTAGCTTTTAAGAAGGGTTTCTCACCCCAAGCCTGCCAGTTTATTTTTTTTGTTTGAGAAACAGCAACAAAAGAAAGTAAGCTAAATAATGGAAGAAATATTTTTTTCATAATCGTAGTTTTATCTATAGACGGATGAAGCAATTGACACCTTTCAGTTTTTCATTATTATTTCTTTAGGTAGACCTAAGTTGATAAATGATTAACACATATATACGTAATTTTTATACGCTTGGATTTTTTAAAAAGCTGTAATAGTTAACTCATTTCGTCGTAACATTGCAACAGTTTATCGATAAAACACATCTAAATTTTTTCTTTTGAAAAAACCATTACCGTATAGTGAAGCTGAACTGGTTGAGAAGCTTAAAAGTCAGGATACAGAAGCCTTTTCGTTATTATATGATAATTATTCATCTGCACTTTATGGTTTGATATGTACTATTGTAAAGGATGATGAGGCTGCACAGGATATTTTGCAGGATGTGTTCGTAAAAATATGGGGCAACATTTCTTCTTATAAAAGAGAAAAAGGAACGTTATTTACCTGGATGCTTAACATTGCCCGAAACACATCGATAGATACGCTGCGTTCTAAGAACAAAAAACATGAAATCCGTACCTTAGAAAGCGACGTATATATGGTAGATGCAAATCATAATACTACAATAAATACAGATACTTTAGGCGTTAAGCAAGCTGTAGCAAAGCTAAAACTAGAGCATAAAGAAATGATTGACTTAGTTTATTTTGGTGGTTATACACAGGATGAAATATCCAAAGAAATGAATATGCCTTTAGGTACTGTAAAAACAAGGGTTAGAGCTGCTCTTATAGAATTAAGAAAATTGTTCCATTAGGTAATGGATATAAAAGAATACATATCATCGGATATCTTAGACCGCTATGTGCTGGATACTGTTTCTGAACAGGAAAAGAAGGAGGTTGAATGTATGTCTCATATTTACCCTGAAATTAAAGTTGCTTTAGATGAGTTACAGGAGAGTATGAATAGTTATGTTTCTTCTTATAAAAAAGAACCACCTGCTGTTTTAAAAGAAAGGGTTATGACTAAAATAATAACCCTAAACAAAGAAAATAAAAGTAATCCTAAAATTATAAACTTACCCGATACGAATAATAATACATCATCTTCCTCAAAAACATATAAATGGCTGGCTGCTGCATCGGTATTGTTATTCATATTAACTGCATTTTTATATGCAGATATACGCAGTAAACTATACACTTCGCAAAATGAAACTTTAGTTCTGGCAGATCAGCTTCAGCAAATAAGCGAATCTTCTGCCAAAAAGATTAGTGATTTGACCTCTAAGAATGAGCTTATAGCCGGAAACTTAGCTATGTTTAACAACCCGGAAAATAAAATAATTAAAATGGCGGGTACAGAAAAAAGGGCATCTGCTGCACATGCTACTATATGTTGGAATACAAAAACTAAAGAAGTGTATGTTGGTTTCTCTAATTTACCTCAGGCACCTATCGGTAAACAGTATCAGCTTTGGGCTATTGCCGATGGTAAACCGGTTGATTTAGGTGTGATTGATAAAACAACAGATACTGCTTCTATGCAAAAAATGAAGGTAACAGAAAAAGCACAAGCCTTTGCTGTTACACTCGAGAAGAGTGGGGGCAATCCAAGTCCGACGCTTGATGAAATGTATGCCTTAGGCAGTACTAATTAGTTTTCTTCCAAAAAATTAAACAACTCAAAACAAACTATTTATAGCCGTTCGCCATTTCTTTTTTAAAAAAGAAGTTTTACGTAAATCCAAATACAATTTCCATGCGTATGTATCTGAAATTGTAATCAAATTGTAATCAACTTAAAAATTAAGAGCA
>CAJCJB010000094.1 GCA_903970545.1 Candidatus Saccharimonadota bacterium
CTTTGCTCACGGATCAACAAGCCGTAATCTGCTATAGTTAGTATATCACTAACTTCTTCCGGCTTTACCCATTTGGTAGTAACTCTTTCCGAATACGCTTGAAATACTTTTGAATCTTTGGGGGCTTCATTTGACAAGAAAATAAGTTTTGCATTACTATTAGAAGAGAATACATCATAAAGAAACTCATCCACTAAGTTAAAAGACTGCCAACCTGCCGAAGACCCCGAGTAAATAAGCACTATATCCTCTTCGGTATAACTGACGCTTTCTCTTTTAGCAAGCCATTCAGCTTCAGTTATAAATTCATTACAAAAATAATTACTAAGCGTACAGGGTACTGCAGCATACTTAGTCGGCATATAATTATACTTTGCCTTCCACCACTTTACCAATTTATTAGACACAGCTAATTGAGCATTACTTTTTGTAAGAGCGTTTTTTTCTGTTTGTTCAATTGTATTTACAACGCTGCTATCTTCCACCACATTATATTCGGTAAGCTCTGCCTGATAAGCACCACGTGCATCAAACAAAACAAATTTAACGAGTTTTATCTTCTTAAGCGAATTAGCCATATTAGCTGTAAATGCACCTCTTGCCCAAATTTTTCTTTCTCCTAAAAACAAACAAACTAAAAAAAGAGTAATGGTATTTAGCTTCCAAAACCTAACCTTAGGGAACATAGGTAGCACAACTGAGTTTGGATAGTTTGATAGGATAAGTTTCTTTTGCGAAGTATAATTTCTTATGGAAATAAAGGCAATTAATTTTACCTGTATTAAAAACTCCTTTTGCAGGAACTTGCATACATCAACCACCTGACTTTTATATATTCCGCTATAATTATCATTGTATGTAAAGAAAATCATAAAGCTGAAAGCACCTTAAATATGCGTTCGGTAGCATGACCATCCCAAAGCTCAGGTATTTTTCCTTTTTTATAAGTGCCATTCTCAATTTTATTAATTAGCTTATTAATTTCCTGTATATCAAATTTAACTAAGGTATTAGTACCTTCTGTGCAGGTAACAGGTCTTTCAGTATTATTTCTAAGTGTTAAGCATGGTACCTGCAAGAAAGTTGATTCCTCTTGTATTCCTCCACTATCCGTAATAATAAACTTACTATGCTTAATTAGTTTTTGAAATGAAAAATAATCAAGTGGTTCTGTTATAACAATATTCTCATTTTTAATTAAATCCTCAAGCAAATTAAATTTCTTAAGATTACCAACTGTACGTGGATGAATAGGAAAAACTACTTTGTACTTTTGAATAATATGTTTAAATAACAGAATTAACTTATTTAATCCTTTTTCATTATCAACGGTTGCTGGCCTATGAATGGTAGTAAGTATAAACTCTTTCGTAGTTAGTTTAAGTCTTTCAAGTACTTCAGATTGCTCTATCTTATCAGAAAAAGCAACCAAAGTATCAATCATGGTATTACCAACAAATTTTACTTTTTCATCCGGAACGCTTTCCTTTTTAAGATTTTTTATGCCGCTTGGCTCTGTTACAAAATATAAATCACATATTTTATCAGTAACAATACGATTGTACTCTTCAGGCATTGTATTATCAAAACTACGTAGACCACTTTCTATATGTGCTAACTTTATATTTAGCTTATTTGCTGTAATTGCTCCTGCAAGAGTAGAATTTACATCACCCACAACCATAATTAAATCTGGCTTAAACTTTGTGGTAATCAATTCCTCCAACTTCATCATTATATCCGCAATCTGGAAGTTAGGAGAGCCATTACCAACATTTAAAAAGTAATCCGGCATTAAATTAAATTGCTTGAAAAATACATCAGCCATGGTTGCATCATAATGCTGACCGGTATGCACAATTTTAAGATCAAAATTTGGATAGCCCGATACAATTTCCTTAAACCTAGTAACCTTAATAAAATTAGGTCGGGTACCAATAATTAAAAGTAAATTCATCTAAAAAATATTCATTTTAGGAAATATGCCCATACTACTTTTGTTTAATTTTTATAATATTATATTTTTCTTTCATTAAAATTGCATTTCTTTTAATAGAATAATTTTCTTCCACATGTTTTCGTGCAGCCAAGCTAAAATTTTGATATTCCTTTTCGCCTATTCTATAAAAATATTTTATCGATTCCGATAAAGCTTCAGCATCCTTTTCTGGTGTTAATAAACCTGTTTTTTTATGTATTACCTCATCTGGTATATCGCAATGTGTTGTTGAAATGATTGGCAAGCCACAGGCCTGAGCATCTAATAAAACAATAGGGGCGCCTCCTTCACAATCCATGTCTTTAGAATAACAACTCGGATGGATAAATACATCAAATTTCGATATATAAATATGTAATTTATCAAAATCTATTTCATCTATAAGTGATACGTTCTTTTCCAAGTGATTACTAATTATATAACGCTCCAATTTAAATCGCAAACTCTCTTCACCTGAACCTACAAATGTAAGATGCATATTAGGGCACTCAACCAAAGCTCTGCGAAAGGCCTCTAATGTATAGATATGTCCTTTTTTTTCTCTTAAAGCGGCTATTTGCAATAAATTTAATTGATTTAAGGTTTTACTTTTTGGTTGAAAAGGTATCGCATCTATTTCTACACCTAACCTTACTACCTCTATTTTTTCACTTGGGCACCCCATACTTTTTAAAATATTTGCTCCATGAATACCTTCGCAAATAAACTTATCCGCACTAAAAAATATTTTTTTATACTTCTTCTTATACTCTGGTTTTATATGTGGTAAGTATTCATAATCATATCCATAAAAGGATACCACGAGTGGTATCTTATTTTTTTGAGCAACACATAAATGTTCACACCCCACATCAGCAAAATGTGCATGTATAATATCAATTTCTTTTTTAGAAATCTCCTTTTTTAAATAATTACTAAAACTTCCTAGTACTTTTTCAATTAAGTAATAAATAATTTTATCAAAAAGTTTAGGACCCCAAGTTTCTATTTTCCTTTTATAGGAGGTAATACTCGCTAAAGGGTTATCTATATAGTTAAATCTACTATTATAAAAATTATGTTTTGTGTAAAATTCTGCCGCTATTGTAACTTCACAATTAGGAATATTATTTATTAAATTAAATAACCAATTTGTTGTATTACTACCAGGATATGAATTAAACAAGTGTAATATATTTAATTTATTATTCTTTTTTTTATGATTTTTTCTATGCTTTTCATAAATCTTAACTAATGACTGAAAATGGGTTTCATTTGAAAAAAGAGAAATGATTTTATCTCTATTTTTTGTTTGAAATTTCCAAACAAGAATATCTTTCAAACGCTGGGCATAAGTAGTTATATCCCTTTCTTTTACCAGATAACCATTTACATTATCTTCTACTAATTCTGGAATACCTGCATGCCAAGTTGATAATATAGGCAATTCCATTGCCATTGCCTCTATTATAGCATTAGGCAACCCCTCTGTATCACCATTAGATGCTGTTATACTATGGTGCAAGAAAGCATTTGATTTTAATAAAAGTTTTTTCACCTCATCGTGGTTAACAGGCCCAGTAAATTCAACATACTCTAATAAACCTAAAGACTCTGCCTCCTTTTTAATTTGTTCCAATAAGGTTAACCCACCTGCTAATATTAGTTTGTATTTTCTTTTATCTTCAACACTATCTATAAACAGTTTAAATGCCCTCAAGGTATATATATGCCCTTTCTTTTCTTTAAATGCGCTTATTTGCAAAAACACAAAAACATCCTTATTAGTCCTATCTCTTAATGTTAAGTTAAAAAAATTAGTATCAATTCCATAATAAAGTAATTCGGAATTTTTAGTATTTACCTTCGCGTTTGATAAATTTTCTTTGACATAATTTGAAACGCATATAGGAATTATATTTTCGTTCTTCAGATAAACATTTAGTTTGTTTACGTAACTTTTTCTTCTCAACATCTGAGAAGCATCATACCCATGAAAACTAATAAAGACAGGGCAATTTAACTTATCTATGTTATCTAATAACTTTATTGACTCATACCCAAAGTGACAGTGTATGATATCCGGTTTATAATTATTAATTAATTCTGAGGTAGCGTTTTTAAATTTTTTATTCTGGCGGGAAATCGAGATGTCTCTTGTTTCTAAATACCATGATATCTTCCTCTGAAAAACATTTTGTTTAAAGGGGATTACAGAAATATTATCAAAAATAAATTGATCTTTATGAGACCTTTCTGTACACATTATCTTTACATCATGGTATTTAGCTAATTCGATTACTTCATTATAAACAAACGTTAAAGTTGGTTGCATGAAATTCTCGACAAATACAAGTATTTTCATTTATATGTGTAGAATCTTAAAAATATTATTCTTTGGTACTATAATAAAAACATCTCTTTATTTTAAATATTCTTTAAATATTTAGCAGGATTACCAGCAACAACAGTGTTTTTATCTACTTTTCTAACAACAACAGCCCCCATACCAATCAATGAATTATCTTCAACTTTCAATTTATTTATAATCAAAGCCCCAGGTGAAACCCAAACATTTTTTCCAATTTCAGTGCTACCACCAATCATGGCGTGTGCTATAATTAAAGAGTTCTCGTCAATTACAACGCCATGCGCAATATGTACTAAATTATCTACCTTAACATTTTTATGCAATATAGTTGAGCCAAGCACAGCTCTGTCTATACAATTATTATTACCTATCTCTACATTATCTTTTATAATTACATTCCCTATATGTGGTAATACCTCATAGTCTCCCTGTTCATTTTTTTCATACCCAAAGCCCACCCCACCAATTGTATTGTTGTTCCCTATCCTTACTTTATTACCAATATAAGTTTTAGAAAGAATCGTATTATTGTAACCTATATAAGTATCATCGCCAATGATACAGTTTTTTTCAACAATAGTGTTATCACCAATAAATACATTCTTTCCAATCGTTGCAGAAGAATGAATACTGGCCTTTGTGGATATACTATATTTATCCTCAGTAGGAATAAAAAAATCTTTTAGTACTTGAGCAAAAACAACACGTGGATTTGCAACTATTATGTAATTGCAATTTTCATTTATATAGTTAGTTTCTCTTATTTTATTGGGACAGATAATAGTTCCAGCCTCACATAAAGCAAGCAAATCCATATTTTTATCATTGCACCAATAAATTACATCGTTACGCTTATTATTTGTATTCAATTGAATTACATTATTAATTAATGTGGAATCGTTTCCAATGAAATAAGCATTCTCAATTCTTTTTACTATTTCGGATAACACTACCATGCTTTTATTTATATAATCCAACGAATAATATCAAAACATTCTGCATATTTAGCTGATACTTGCTCACCACGTACTCGCGCTAAAGATCTTACAAAATCTGCATTAGCATAAGTCCTATGCGCTTGCGATTTATATTCATTTAAAGCTTCAATTTTCTTTTTAAGATGTTTCTCCTTTAATACAAAAAAAC
>CAJCJB010000095.1 GCA_903970545.1 Candidatus Saccharimonadota bacterium
TGCCAAACAAACAAATACAATAGATAGCACAAGTACTACCACATATATTTTTCCTTCGCTTCTAAAGGTATCTGCCATTTGTGGCGCATCGTTTTGAGCAAAGACACTCGTTACACTTAGTAATAATACTATCAGACTAATTAATTTCTTCATGGTTATCTAATTTGTATTGTAGTTTCTTCATTCTGTTTAAAACATTCAGTAGCCAAACACTCATTAAAATCCAACCCATGCAGGCAGGATAGAAAACCATACGCATGCCATTATCCATATCATACTTACCAAAAGCAGGGTTGCCTCCATTACCAGGGTGCAATGAGTTAGGCGCCAAACGAGGATAAATCATAATAAATACAAAGGTCATAATAAACGCAAAGATGTTATATACTGCCGATATGCGGGCTTTGGTTTGTGCATCGGGTATCAACGCGCGCAATAAGTAATACACAAAATACACCAACATAGAAGCCATTACGCCCTGTAGCTTAGGGTCATCAGCAACCCAGGGTTTACCCCATGTATAAGTTGCCCAAACAGAACCGGTAATAATACCTGGCAAGGCAAACATACCACCCACATAAGCCGCTCGAGAAGAAAGAATATCATACTTTATATGATATCCGTTTAAATAGCGCAAAGCAAAGAACCAAGAAATGCCCATTTGCGTAAGCATAGCAAACCATAAAGGTACATGAAAATATAAGTTACGAATGGTTTCGTTTAAAATATCCAAACGGGGTACATTGCCTATTAACCCCATAACTATGGAATATACTACTAAGGCAATTGCCGCTATTTTCCACCACCAATGCTTCATTTTTATTCCTTCCAAAGATACCTAAATAAGAAAAGTGAGAGCGAAATAATTATCACATCTATTATAAACAAACCACCCAGGTATTTATAACTCACCAACCAATCCAATCCATCAATGGCATTTTTAGTTAGGCGTAATGATAACAACATTACAGGGATACAAACCGGCATGCTTAATAAACTCATTACCGAATAACTATTGCCTGTTTTAGAGGCAATGCAACTCATTAAAGTTAAAGAACCTCCAAGGGCAGCACTTCCTAATAATAAAGTAAGTACAAATAATAATACGTTTTGTACAGGAAAACTAATCATCCAACCAAAGGTTAAAACACTGCAAAGGCATACTACCCATAGCAAAACAATGTTGTAAATGATTTTAGAGATTACAAACTCTGTTGGGTGATAGAGTGTATAGTTATAAATACTGCGTGCCTTACTCTCGGTAAAAAAGCTTTTAGATGCGGCATTAATTCCGGCAAAGAAAAGTACCAACCAAAATAACGCTCCCCATACATCGGGTTTTATGCCACTTTTAAAACTAAGGAAACTTATAAATACAATGCTTAATACATATAAAAGAATACTTGCCAAAGAGGTCTTTTGTCGAAACTCTAAGAGAAACTCCTTTTTTAACAGGGCTATAATGCTGGAGGTATTCAAATTTGACTGCAAAAGTAATTATTCGTTTTAATTGTTTATATATTTTTGAACTCATGTATTCGCTTCGCTCGGCTGTTTTACGTACATTTGCTCTCAAATTAATAACCCAATGAAAATAATTATAGCAATAACCCTATTGATTATGAACGCATTTATAGATATAGACACAAAGTCTATTTATCAGTTTAAAGTAAAAACCTTAGAAGGACAGGATTTTGATTTTGCGTCTTTAAAGGGTAAAAAAATAATGGTTGTAAACACAGCCAGCGAATGTGGATTTACTCCTCAATACAAAGGCTTGGAAGAATTGTATCAAAAGTACAAGGATAAGAACTTTGTAATTATTGGTTTTCCATGCAATGATTTTGGCGGACAAGAACCGGGTTCTGCAACCGAAATACGTGGCTTTTGCACGAAGAATTATGGGGTAACTTTTCCTTTAATGGAGAAGGTTAGTGTGGTTACAGCACCAATTTACCTTTGGCTTAAAAACAAAGACCAAAACGGCGTTGAAAGCTCTAAAGTAAGCTGGAACTTTAATAAATACCTGATTGATGAAAATGGTCATTTAGTTAAACACTTAGGTTCCATGACTAAGCCTGACAGTGAAGAAATTACCAAGTGGATTGAAGGTAAATAATACCTTATGCAAGTAGATATTTTAGCCATTGGCGTACATCCTGATGATGTCGAGTTAAGTTGTTCGGGCACATTGCTAAAACATATTGCGTTTGGTAAAAGTGTTGGTTTATTGGATTTAACGCTTGGTGAAATGGGCACACGTGGCAATGCCGAACTTCGTACACAAGAGGCTATGAAAGCAACTAAAATAATAGGGGCTGCTTTTAGAAAACAACTGCATTTTGAAGATTGTTTTTTTGAGAATAATAAAACTCATCTCATAGAAATAATTAAAGTAATCAGAGAACATAAACCGCAACTTGTTTTATGTAATGCTATATCAGACAGGCATCCCGACCACGGAAGGGCAGCTAAATTAGTTGTAGATGCTTGCTTCTATTCAGGTTTAGTAAAGATTGATACAAAACAACCCGCTTGGCGACCAAAAGCCGTTTATCATTATATTCAAGATAACTACATACACCCTCATTTTGTAGTGGATGTTACGGCATTTGCCGATAAAAAGAGAGAAGCCATTATGGCTTACTCTTCTCAGTTTTATAATCCGGATTCTAAAGAGCCTGCAACTCCTATCTCAAGCCCTGAATTTTTAGAAGCTCTGTATTCTAAAATGAGTATTTGGGGCAGAACAATAGGTGTTCGTTATGCTGAAGGCTTTACCACAGCTCGTTACCCCGGAGTTGAGAATCTGTTTGATTTAATTTAAACCCTTATTGCTTCAAAGGTTTATTCCCATGCGGGCATTTGCCATTCTTGGCAATACCATCACACCTACCATATAAAGTTAGCGCGTGTCTCTCTATCTGAAACTTTAAAATATCTCCTGCCATTTGCTGTATTTGTTGCAGGCGGGGGTCGCAAAACTCAAATACATGCTCGCAATCCTGACAAATAAGATGGTCGTGCTGCTTATACATATAAGCCTTTTCGTACATAGATTGGTTCTTCCCAAACTGATGCTTGATAATTAAATTGCACTCCAACAAAACTTCAACGGTGTTATATAACGTAGCTCGACTAACCCTATACTTCTTATTCTTCATGTGTACATAAAGGGTTTCAATATCAAAATGCCCGTTCATGCTGTATATTTCATCCAATATAGCAAAGCGCTCAGAAGTCTTGCGCAGTTGCTTTACCTCTAAATGCTCGGTAAGAATTTTCTTTACCTTATTCTTTACTTCCTCGCTAATCATTCTTCTGTACTATTTAATGTTTTATAGATTCTCTAATCTGCATCAATTTTAGATTGTCTTTATACGATTGCTCATTAGGATTTAGTGCTACAGCCTTCTCAAAATCAACCTTGGCATCTGCATAATCCTTCACACAAGCTCTGGCTTTTCCCCTTCTGTTATAGGCATCTGCATTTTGCGCATCCAATTCAATGGTTTTGGTATAATCTTTAATGGCAGCTTCAAACTGTTTTATCTGCATTTCTAAATTAGCACGCAAAATAAAGTGTATAGCAGTAGGATGGTATTTTAAAAAAAAATCTTCATGTACTATTTTAGCACGTATATCTTTCCATTCACTAGTGTCTTGCCCTTGAGCTTTACAGTTAATAGTTAATAGCGAATAGCTGATAGTTATTATCAAAGCAAGAGCCTGATACCTATTAACTAATAACTGATAACTTGCTTGTTTATTCATTTTAAATTTCCCTAAATTTATAAATTATATTTAATAAGCTGAAAAAATGAATCCATACGCAATAGCTATACACGGTGGTGCAGGTACTATTCTTCGTTCTGCTATGACCGCCGAAAAAGAAACTGCCTATAGAAAAGCTTTGGAAGATTCCATTCTTGCAGGAGAAGCTATTCTTAAAAGAGGTGGACATGCTTTAGATGCAGTGGAAGCTGCCATCAGAATCATGGAAGACAACCCTCTGTTTAATGCAGGCAAGGGTGCTGTTTTTACGCATGATGGGAAACATGAAATGGACGCCTCTTTAATGAACGGTAAAGATTTAACAGCAGGGGCTGTGGCAGGGGTTAGTAATATTAAAAATCCGGTGGCTTTGGCAAGAGCCGTTATGGATAAATCAGAGCATGTATTCTTAGCCGGACAAGGTGCTATGGAATTTGCCAAAAAGAATAACATTGATTTTGCCCCCGATGACTATTTTTATGTGCAGATGCGTTATGAGCAATGGCAGGAAGCCTTGAAAAGTGATACTGTTATTTTAGACCATACCGAAAAGGACCATAAGAAGTTTGGAACCGTGGGTGCAGTTGCTTTGGATGTGAAAGGAAATTTAGCAGCCGGAACTTCTACCGGAGGTATGACCAACAAAAAGCATGGTAGAGTTGGAGATACACCTATTATTGGAGCAGGCACTTATGCCAACAATGCTACCTGTGCAGTTTCCTGTACGGGGCATGGCGAGTTTTTCATCCGCTCGGTAGTGGCTTATGATGTATCTTGTTTGATGGAGTATAAAGGTCTTTCGCTAAAAGAAGCTTGTCAAAAGGTAGTACAGGATAAGCTGGTAAAAATTGGTGGTGAAGGCGGTTTAATTGCCTTGGATGCTAAAGGAAACATAGAACTATCCTTTAACTCGGAAGGTATGTACCGCGCTTCTAAAGTGCAGGGTAACAGTCTTTATATTGGTATTTATAAGGACTAAGCCGCAGATTCTTGTCATTTCGATCGTAGTCGAGAAATCTTAGCCCCATTTTTAACATTTACCTGCCTATTTTAACAAATAAATACCCTATGTTAGGTTCTTACCCGAGCAGGATAAACTGGATGCCATAAACGCCGAAGAAAAAAAGAAACAACAAATAGTTATTTATGCTGTAGCAGGCTTGTTAGTATTAGTTGGTGTATTTGCGGTGTTTATGTTTAATCGTTTCCGCATAACCCAAAAACAAAAAGCAGTTATAGAAGAACAAAAAGTATTAGTAGATAAAGCTTATGAAACCTTGCATGAAAAGAACAAAGAAGTAATGGATAGTATTCGTTACGCAAAACGTATACAAACTGCTTTAATTACTTCGGAGAAATCTATTGAGAATAGTTTACATCGCTTAATGCGACATAACTAAAACTACATAATCATACTATGTTGTATGGTTAGTTTCTTGCTTTTTAAATCGTAATAATCTCCTAAAGCCATTACATGCACAATCAGGTTTTCTATAGATACAGGCGCACCCATGTCTATATCGGTTAAGTTGGTGTCTTTCATTTGGGTTGCATCCACTAAAATAACCAGTCCGGAGCCAACGGCTTCCATCTTTCTTCCTTCGGTAATTAATAAACCTGTGTCTTCTCCTAAACCAATACCTAGGTTAATAGGGTTGCTGGCACAGGCATACATTAATCTTCCTATTCTACCACGTTGCACAAAGTGTGTATCAATAATTACATTGTTTATAAAACCTAAACCACCTGTTATTTTTACTTCTCCTTTTAGTAAAGCTCCATTGCTGCTCCCCTGATATATCATGTTATTAGAGCTTGCCGCTGCACCTGCCGAGGTTCCTGAAATAACAAAATCATCATTCTCGTATCTATCCAATAATAAATGATGGAAAGCCGTACCACCAATAATAGAAGACAAGCGTAACTGGTCACCTCCGGTAAACATTACTATGTCTGCACTTTTTAAGCGGGCTATTATATCAGCAGAGTTTGCTTCATCTCTGGTTTTAATATGCAACACATTTACATCCAACACATTCAGGTTATGAAAAGCACTTACGTATTCTTCTCCAACTTCTTCAGGAATGCTGGATGCTGTAGTAATAATCTCAATTTTAGAGGCAGTGTTTTTAGCAGACTCTTTAATGATTCTGTTTAAGATACCTTGTTCAAAGAATTTCAGTTTCTTAGGTAAATCGCTTGGGTTTTCAGAAAAACTTCCTCTGTCAACACTGCCACCTATTATTATTAATTTCCCTTTTGGAACACTCATCATATATAAGATAGATAAGGCAAAAATAAACTAATGCCTCTAAAAACTTAACAATTACTTAACCTATTATTGGCTTATTGCCAACAAGCTATTGTTTATATTGTACACAAAACCTATCTTGTAAAAAATTAGATGCTATGAAGATTGTAGAGATTAAAGCGATGCGCGGACCTAACTATTGGTCTAATTACCGTAAGAAAGTAATTGTAATGAAGTTGGATTTGGAAGAGTTGGAAGAACGTCCTACCAATAAAATAAAGGGTTTTCTTGAGCGATTAGAAAAATTGTTTCCCAGTTTGCAATCGCATCGTTGTTCTAAAGACTATGAGGGTGGTTTTTTTGAGCGCGTTAAAGAAGGTACCTGGATGGGGCATGTTATAGAACATCTTGCTTTAGAGATACAAACCTTAGCGGGTATGGAGTGCGGCTTTGGTCGCACACGTGGCACAGGAAATCCGGGTATATATAACGTTGTGTTTTCTTATATGGAAGAAAGTGTGGGAATATATGCCGCTAAAGCTTCCGTTAAAATTGCAGAAGCTTTGGTTAACGCAACCGAATATGATTTGGATGCGGATATAAAAGCCATGCGTCAGTTACGCGAAAAAGAACGTTTCGGACCAAGCACAGGTTCTATCGTTGATGAAGCCGTTGAGCGCGATATCCCTTATATACGTTTAGATAGCCAGTCGTTAGTGCAATTAGGTTACGGTAAAAATCAAGTTCGTTTTAGAGCCACCATGACGGACAGAACCAGCTCTATCGCAGTTGATTTAGCTAGTAATAAAGATGAAACTAAACGCATGTTACAAGATGCAGCTATACCCGTTGCCAAAGGTATGTGCATCTCTCACGAAAGCGAAGTAAAAGAAGTAATTGACAAAGTTGGTTTTCCTTTGGTGTTTAAACCCTTGGATGGTAATCATGGTAAAGGCGCATCCATTAATGTAAAGACCTATGATGAAGCCATTGCAGCATATGAACATGCCAAGAAATACTCGCGCAGAATAATAGTAGAAAAATTTATAACAGGATATGATTTTCGTATTCTAGTTATCAATCACCGTTTTATTGCTGCTGCCTTAAGAGAACCTGCCCATGTAAAAGGCGATGGTAAATCAACCATTCAACAACTAATAGAAAAAGAGAATCAAGACCCTCGCAGGGGTTATGGACATGAAAATGTACTCACCGAAATAAGTATTGATAGAGAAACCCTTGACCAATTAAGCAAACATAACTTTACATTAGATACCGTTTTAAAGAAAGATGAACTCTGCTATTTAAAAGGTACTGCTAACCTTAGTACCGGAGGTACTTCTACTGATGTTACCGATATGGTGCATCCGCATAACATATTTATTTGCGAGCGTATCTCGCGTGTAATAGGCTTGGATATTTGCGGTATAGATATTATGGCAACCAATCTCAGCGAACCTCTTGGCACCACAGGCGGTGTGGTGCTTGAAGTTAATGCTGCTCCGG
>CAJCJB010000096.1 GCA_903970545.1 Candidatus Saccharimonadota bacterium
AACTCAACTTCTCCTTTAGTAGTTTGTTTTACCAATTCTAAAACTTTTGCTTTTACCGTTTTATCAATACCAACCGCCGAGGTAATAACAGCCGTTAAAATATTTTTATATTGTTTGTATTGTGCTACAAATTCACCAGCAATTTCTTTCATATACAACTCCCTACGCTTCTGGGTAAGCACGGTTAAAAAACCTGAAGTGATTTCACACACCTTACCCGAGAGAACTTCTTTAATCACAGAAACCTTTTTATCGGTTTTAATAATGGGGCTGTTTAAGAAATTAGTAAACTCTCTATTTTCTTCGCAAATGCTTTTTACTAATTGCATATCGGCATATACTTTTTCAAGCTGTCCTTTTTCAGTAGCAAGTTGTAATAATGATTTGGCGTATCGTGTGGCTACTAACATACTTAGTTTAACGTAACTTCTTTTACAAGGTTACCGGTTAGTGTTTTTTGTTTCTCTTCGGATGATAACTGCTCTTTTAAAATCTTCTCTGCAATATCAATAGATAAAGTGGCTACCTGCGCTTTTAATTCGGTAATAGCAGCTAATTTCTCTGTTTGAATAGCTTCTCTGGCTTGAGCTAGCATACGGTCAGTATCTATTTTCGTTTTGGCGTGAGCTTCAGCAATAATAGCATCTTTTGTTTCGCGTGCTTCTTTAAGCATAGCATCTTTTTCTGCACGGGCTTCTGCCAATATCTTTTCATTAGAAGATTTTAGTAAGTGCATATCCTGACGAGCTTGTTCAGCAGACTGAAGGGCTTTTTCAATCCCCTCTTCTCTTTCTTTTATCATGCCAAGAATAGGTTTCCAGGCATATTTTTTAAGTATTAAAAAGATAATAGCAAAAGTTACTATCATCCAAAATACTAAGCCTAATGCGGGTTTTATTAATTCCATTTTATTCTTTTGTTATAATTCTTTTTTGTTTCCTAAGTTTTTTTAAAAAATGCGCCAACCAACCGTTGGCGCAAAATTTCTGTTACTTAAACACTACCAATAGTGCAACCACCATAGCAAAGAAAGCAGCACCCTCTACAAGAGCGGCTGTTAAAATCATGTTGCTACGGATGTCGTTTACAGCTTCTGGCTGGCGTGCTACTGATTCTAAAGCAGAACCACCAATACGACCAATACCAACACCTGCACCTAATGCAGCTACGCCTGCACCCACAGCGGCAATACCGTGTGCTTGTACAGCTTCTAATAATACAGTTGACATCATGTTATTTTTTTATTTAGGTTAAACAAAACCTGTTTTACGAAACAGGCAAAAACTTTTAATTTCTTTTATACCATATCTATTTGCGAAGCAGGTTGCACATGGTCGTGTGCATGATGTTCTTCATGTTCATGATGCCCTTCTTCAATAGCTGCTCCAAAATACATAGCCGATAAAAGTGTAAACACATAAGCCTGTAAAAATGCTACCAGCAGTTCTAAAAAGCCCATAAACACAGTAAAAGCAACTGATAATACAGATACTCCTAAACCGGCACCGGCACTCATTTCGCCAAAAATAAATATCAAACTAAAGAAGGCTAAAGCTATAATATGCCCTGCGGTAATGTTGGCAAACAAACGTATCATTAATACAAAAGGCCTTAAAATAACCCCTAAAAGCTCAATAGGCGTTAATATAATAAGAACCCATGCAGGCACACCCGGCATAGCAAAAATGTGTCTCCAGTAATGCGCATTACTGTTTGCAAAAATGATGATTAAGGTAAAGCAGGCTAATACAGCACAAACAGCAATGTTACCCGTTAAGTTAGCCCCACCCGGAAAAACAGGAATTAAACCCATCAGGTTATTAATAAAGATGAAAAAGAAAACCGTTAATAAATAAGGCATGAACTTTTCATATTTCGGACCGATGGAAGTTTTGGCAACATCATCGCGTACAAACATAATAAGCGGTTCAATAAATGATTGCAAACCTTTTGGTGCCATACCAACACGGTTTTTGTAGGTTTTAGCCACACTTAAAAATATCCATAGTAACAAGAAAGCGCTTACTAATAAAGACATCACGTTTTTAGTAATAGATAAATCAGTAAGTTTTGCCGTAGCTTCTTCATTTACTACGCCGTTCTCTATTACCTTAATATGATTCTCTTCTAAACGATAGGTGTTTTTTGCAACCACATCTTCTGTTCCATGATGGAAAGCAGATGACATAAACACATCTAATCCTTTTTCAGAATATAAAATTACAGGCAATGGAATGGAAACTGAAGTATGACCTTCACCCCACAAATGCCAACCGTAACTATCGCTAATATGTTCAGTAATTAACTTACCGGCATCAAAACCTTTCTTTTCTCCGTTTGCAGCAACTTCCGTTTTTTTCTTTAGCGTATCCTCACCCGGGTCGTATGCAAATGATTTAGAAAATAGCAGAGAAAAAAAAGCTATAAAAAGAGCAACTGTTCTTGTTTTGTTAGTTAAAAAGCGTACTGTATTCGGCATAAAGTATATTAACTGTTTTTAACGTTTTTTAAATTCGGGTGCAAATTTAGCTATAAATTACTATTAGAGAAATTTAGCCCCGATTTTTTTCTACTTTTATGCCATGTTTACGCGTTTATTATTAACAATTATTCTATTTCTGGGAACGCAATGGCGTAAAAGAATCATCCTGTGGATGATTATATCCATTAGCGGGTTTGCAGGGCAGATGGCTTTTTCTCAAGAAGAAAATCATGGACTTGTAAAATGGCTCACTTTTAAAGAAGCACAGGAAGAGATGAAAAAGCAGCAAAAACCTTTGCTGATAGATATTTATACCGACTGGTGCGGCTGGTGCAAGCATATGATGAAAACCACATACTCTGACCCTAATATTGCAAGCTACATAAACACCTATTTTTATCCTGTTCAGTTTAATGCCGAAACACATGATACCATTGAGTATAATGGCGAGAAATATGTGAACAAGAGTAAAGAAAAAAAATCTCCACATGATTTAGCCATTAAGTTTCTGGGGCAAAGTTTAAGTTATCCCTCTACCATTTTTGTAAGTAATAATTACCAGTTCAACCTGCTTTCGCAGGGGTATTTAGAAGTAAAGAAAATAGAGCCTTTGTTAGTTTTTACGGTAGAAGGTGCTTTCAGAACATCTTCTTACGATGATTTCAGTAAACATTTTAATCATACGTTTACGGATACCGTATTTGTAAAAAAGAAACCCAAAATTTATTCGTTTAACGAAGCGTTAGCTCTGCAAAAAAAGAAACCGAAAAAGATAGCCGTATCTATTTATACTGATTTCTGTAATACCTGTAAGGTAATGAACCAAACCACTTTTACCGATACAACATTGGCATCTTATTTGAACAAAAAGTATTACTTAGTTGAATTTAATGCGCAACAAGACAAGAGTGAAATAGATTTTAAAGGAGCTAAATATGCTAATAATGGTGCAGGTGGATTCCCTTTTCACGCGTTGGCACTGGCACTTACCCGCAATAATTTTGTTCTTCCTTCTATCATTTTTTTAGATGAAAACCTTGAAACACTTGATGTGGTAAGCTTTTATCAAACACCTGAGTGGACTAATAAAATAGCTCATTACTTTGGCGAAAATGAATATAAAAAATTAAAATGGGACGAGTATCTTAAAAAAATTACTCCATCTGTAAGCAAGTAGTTTCCTGAAAGAATTTCTATGCCTTTAAAACTATATCAAAAAGGAATCATCACTTCTCTTTTATTTTTATTACTTTTCAATGTTTCTTTCGCTCAAAAACTACCGGTTGATTCTCTAAAAAAATTCTCTACAGATACACTTACACGCAAACAAAAAGCACTCCGCAAAAGCATTTTGCTGGGTTCTATGGGTGCATATACTGCGGGCTCTTTAACGCTTCTTGATATCATTTGGTACAGACCTTATCAAAGTTCGGGATTTCATTTTTTTAACGATAACCCACAATGGTGCCAGATGGATAAATGGGGGCATGGTTTCTCTACTTATAATACTTCAAGACTTATAATGGGCGCAATGGATTGGGCCGGTTTTGAAACATCTCCGTTTAAGGTTGGTATAGGTAATTTTTCTACCGGAGGACTTAAATGGGCAGGTTTTTCGGAAAGAGAAAGTATAATTATTGGGCAGGCATTTGGTCTTTTATACTTAACCTCGGTAGAAGTAATGGATGGTTTTTCTAAACAATGGGGCTTTAGTTGGGGCGATGAAGCAGCTGATGTTGTTGGAGGATTTGCTTTTAGCTTACAGCAATATTATTGGGCAGAACAACGAATACTTCTTAAATTCTCCGACCACTCAACTAATTTCCCTCAATACCGCCCTAACCTTTTAGGAACTAATTGGGTTGAGCAAATTATTAAAGATTATAACGGACAAACATACTGGGTATCAATAAGTCCGGGTTCTTTTATGAAAAAGGAATCTAAATTTCCTAAATGGATAAATATTGCTTTAGGGTATGGTGCCACCAACATGATTAGTGGAAGAAACAACACCATTGTTTACCCTAATGGAACCACAGCCCCTGACCCAGTGCATAACCAAACCGAGGTTATCAGTGAAAATGGAGATATTAATTACTTTTATAGATATCGTAAATATTACGTGTCGTTAGATGTAGATTTAACTAAAATAAAAACCAAATCACGCGTATTAAAAACCGCATTTTCTATATTTAATTGCTTTAAAGTACCATTTCCTACTTTGGAGTTTGATAGCCAGCACCGTGGAGCTAACTTTAGCTGGCTTTATTTTTAACCTCCCCTCTCAGATGCTTGAATCTTGATTTTAAGAGGCTTACCTAACAGATTAAGGTGTTAGCATTTAGTATAAAGTCCCCGACTTGGTAGTCTTTAACCCCGTGATGAAAGTCGCTAACCTCAGTGCTAAATTTTTTACTACGGTTGTTAGAGTTATTGTTTTTAGCAGCAAATTTTTACTTTCTACCGCTAAAGTACAATATGGCAAAGCCTAAAAACTGTCATTTCAAACGAAGTGAAAAATCTGGTTGCCCAAATTTAAAACCATCCACCGTGCTAATTGCACAAAACACCTCTTTTTTTTGTGGGAGATAGCAATTTTATCTACTTTTAAGCCTAAATAAATTAGTCATGAAAAAAAATTTACTCCTCTTAACGCTGGCATTTATAGTAAGTGCTTTTGTTTTTTTGCCCAATACTGTACAGGCACAGACTACTACTGTATGTAAGCAGAACTTTGATGCCGGAGTTGACCCGCCGGATAGTATGTCATATGGTGCAGGTAATGATGATTGGATTGTTGATAACGGTTCGCAGTCGGGTATTCCTAATAGCAGTGGTTATACAGGAGCTTCGGGAAACTATTTTCTTTGGGCAGCAGATGTAGACGATAATGAATTAGAAACAGTTACCTATACGGTTTCAACCAGGGCTTTTGGTAATTTAAGTTTGCAGTGGGGTGCTTATACCTCAAATGATAATGTGGGTTCGGGTACTTTCCCTACCATTACACTTTCTTATTCTACGGATGGAGTTACTTATACACCAGTTTCCTACACACAAATTGCATCAAATGATACTTGGGGACTAGTTGGTCCTGTAAGTTTACCTTCAGGTGCATCAAATGCTACCACTTTGTATTTGCAGTGGTCATATACCGCTGATGGACAGGAATATTTTTATGCCATTGATGATATTCAGTTGAGCGGGACAGTTAATACGTATTTTTCTAAATCAAGCGGGAACTTAAATTTATTAAGCAGTTGGGGGGTTAATTTTGATGGCTCAGGAACATCGCCAACTAATTTTACTACAGCAGGCATTACTTACGAAATAATTAATAACACCTCTCCAACCATAGGTGCCGCATGGGCAGTATCGGGTACAGGGTCTAAAATACTGGTAGGTGATGTAACTACTACCCCTTCTATTAATTTTACTATACCAAGCGGTTTTGCCTGCACAGGAACTGTTAGTGTGGCAAACAACAGTACTTTAACCATTCAAAATACAACAGTCCCTACACTTACTACAACTCTTTCTACCGGAAGTACTGTAAATTATGGGGCGTCGGGCGCACAAACCATTTCAAAAGCTTCTTATTCTAACTTAACCATTTCAGGATCAGGAACGAAGACGCTGCCAAGCAGTGCTGTAACTGTAAACGGGGTTCTGAATATTTCAGTCGGTACGCTTGCCATGGCTAATAGTGTATTGGGAACATTGACCTTAAATGGATCGATAAGTGGTGCGGGTACTATAACCGGGGCTACAAACGCACAAATAACTATAGCTGGTACGGGTGCCTTTGGTACAATTGCCTTTACTTCCGGTTCCCAATCAATATCTATTTTTAATATTACACGTACAGGTGGCGGTTTCACCGTTCAATTAGGTTCTAATCTTACTGTTACAAAAACTTTTACGCATGATGTTTCAGGGATATTGGATTTGAATGGACATTCGCTTACTGTTAACGGAACATCAATTCTGTTAAGTACTTCGTCAGGTGGTGCTACCATTTCAGGTTCATCCACCTCTAACCTGTCTTTAAAAGCTTCCGGTAGTCTTACAGGAAGTTTATGGATGACACAAACCAGTACATCAACAAGCTCGTTAAGTTCTTTAATTTTAAATAATTCAATTACACTTGGTAATGCTTTAAACATTATAGATAGTATTTCTCCAACAGCAGGAACGCTTACTACAGGTGGAAATTTAACACTGATTGCCGACCAAACTACAGTGGGTCATGTAGGGCGTATTGGAAGAGTTGGCGGAAGTGTTTCCGGCAATATTACTTCACAGGTTTATCATGCGCCTCCTCCCGGTAATACTACCAACTGGATGCTGATGGGCGTAGCAGGCGTAAGTAATGCTACTTTTAGCCAATGGAATAGCGATTTTACTATGTATTGCCCAACCTGTCCTAGTGGTACAACCCCACAAGCCGGAGGATCTGCATTTAATTCTGTTACAACGTATAATGAACCCGGTGATTCATTTCCTACCATTGTTTATTCTAATACTATTAACGCTGGTACAGGTTATTGGGTGTATTTAGGCACAACAAGTCCCGGCACATCGTCCGGAGCCGAATCAATTAATGTTACAGGTACTCCTGTTACAGGTGGCGTTACCGTATCCGGCTTAACAAGCAGTGGCACTACATCAGATAAAGGCAGCAACCTAATTGCCAACCCTTATCCATCTCCTATCTCGTGGGATAAAGTAATGTCTCATAACAGTTCGGCAAGTGGCTTAGGCGCAACCACCATATACAAATATGCACCCACATACAGTGGTGGTGCCTATGTAACTTATAATTCTGCAGGAGGCTTAAGCTCTCCTTCATATGCTCCCGGTACAAATTCAACAGATGGTAAAATATCTGCCGGAGAGGGGTTTTATGTAGTAGTAAGCGGTGGTACTTCTATTTCTTTTGCCGAAACAGATAAAGTAATGAGTGGCAGCGACAGTAGTTTTGTGTTTAGAACAGCAAACTCAAATCAGGTAGATGCTTCTGCAACTACATCTTATTTCCGTTTAAGTGCAACAGCAGGTTCTAATACAAGTGAAGCCGTTATATCTTTTAATCCAAATGCAACAATAGGTGTTAGTCCATACGATTCCCGTGCCATGACATGGAATGGTGTTGTACAAATATCAACAATTATTGCAGGCGGGAACTATGTTATCAATACACTGCCAGGTTTAACACAAAATTATGCTATCCCCGTAAAAATACTTAGCGGAACTACTATGCAATATGCTATTTCAACCGCTAACTTAGCAAGCCTGCCTTCAGGTCCTTGTTTAATACTGCATGATAACTATGGTGTTATGCCCGATCAGAATTTACGTGCAGGTACATTTAGCGTAACTATTAATGATACAGAAACTGTTGCGCGTTTTGTATTAAACATTACTGTTTTACCTCTTAGTATCACAACCAATGCTCGTCAGGCAAGCTGTCCCACAACAACCGATGGATTAATTACGGCTGTAGGTAATGATGCCGGGCCATGGAACTACACCTGGAAAAATGCAGGCGGTACCGTTATAAAAACATCTTTAAACAAAGCAACTGCTGATTCTTTAACCGGGTTAAATAATGGCATATATAGTGTAGATGTATCAACCATAGGTACCTGCAATAAC
>CAJCJB010000097.1 GCA_903970545.1 Candidatus Saccharimonadota bacterium
CTTCTTCAAAATCAATCGTTTCGTTTTGATTTACTTCCTGTCCTAAATATTTAGCTTCGGCACATAACTTAATAGTTTCTATTTCTTCGGGAGTACAAAACATACTTGCTTTAAACAGGTAAGGTTTACCGATGCCCGTATTGCTTACTATATGTTCTTCATAAGCGTTATCCTTTTGTATATTGACGATAACAGGGTATTTATAACGTTTGGTTATTAGTGAAGTTTTAACCTTAATTTTTTCTTTTAAAATGCGCTCTATGTAATTGCTGTCATACCTGCTGCGCAATATATCTTTAACAATGTATTTTAAATTGTAGTGTATGTTTAAAAAGCCATGTTCTAAAAACATGGTGCGCATAAACTGGCTTATCTCTCTTTCGGCTGCGCTTTTGTTACCTTCAATCAGTTTCTTTAAGGCTTCTGTTTTTAAAACTTCCCTTGCAAACCACATACGGCTCATTTTAGGATGTACCAATGTTCTTTTATTCAGGTAACTTAAAAACATAGGTATCTCGTCAATCATTAAATCCAGTAAGTCGGTACGTTCGCTTGCTGCTTTCGGTACACGGCGCACCCAAAACCTTTCGTCATGCTCATTAGCTATCAAAAAATTATCTTCATTGTTGCTGTTGAATATGAATTTTATAAAGCAATCAATTTCTATCTGGTCAACTCCCTTTTGGTTCATCACTATTTTATTGCCCGTAGATAATGCTTTGATTTTTTCAATGGTTTTTTTCTTGTCTATAAAACTTTCCTCACAGGCAACTAAAAGTTTATCCGCCCAGCTCGCGTTAAAATCATTCTCCAAATCGGAATTACCGATAATAGCCATGTTACCCGTAAAAATTGCCTTCAGCAGAAAAACAAAAGTTGATTTACCTGTATTGTTTTCTTTACTCACTAAGCAAAGTATAGGCAGCATTTGGGTAGGGTTGTGGTAAAGCAGTTGTATATAATCTAAACCGACCTGTAATTGCTCACCGAAAATATGCGTTAAAAAGCCTATGGTTTCGGGGCAATCGCTATCCTCTGTGCTTGCTTCATGTTCAAAGGGCTTATAACGGTTAAAACAATAATCTATAACCTCTTGGTGGTTACGGTGGTCGGGTACTACACAAAAGGCTTTATGCTTATCTATAAACTCAAAAATGTTTTTACCGCAATCGGAACTTATTGTACCTGATAATCTTCTATGGTATTGATATTCCAAAGTGCCTTTTTTATTCGGTACATATAACTTTTCAAAATAGTTATCGCCCACACGGAAGTAATTTTTTGCGATGCCAGGTATTACAATCTTCAATTCGTTTTTATCCGTGTTCCATTGGTATTTAGTACCCGAAAAAACAAAGGGCTTATCTCCTATGAGTTGATTGTTGTTTGTGTAGTACGTTTCGGGTGTGGTAATATGGAAGTGGTCGTACACCTTGTTAGTCCCTGCGGTAATATTTGTCTTATAAAAATATTGATTGACTTGCTTGCTGAATGTGGTAAGCTCTTTTAAAATATCTTTTTCTTTAGTAGGGTACGTTTCAAATAAATCATCCAGTCCCTTCGGGCTATCTTCTAACTCTTTACTATTGATGTGCGCAAAATAAACATCAAACTCACTTTTCTTGCAATAGTCCTTTAATAACTCGCGTGTGTTCTGTGCGCTGTTTATAAAACTCTTTGGTCGGGTACGTAGGTCGTGCATTTCTTCCAAATCTTTTGCACGTATCATATTGCAATCACCATCATAAAGCAGAATGATATTTTTTACATTCAGTTTTACAATGGTTTCTATCATATCCGAATGCAGGGTTTTGGTATCTCTGTCTTTTACGTTGCTATGCCCTGTTATCCCGAAGATGTATAAGCCTTTCAGATAGCCGCTAATAGCTTTTATTTGCCCTTCGGTTATGATAATGGTATCAATGCTTTTTTTATTTCGGTAGGCTTCTATAATATTGGGGGAAATCCACGGCAAAGACTTTACACCCTTTTTAATATCATACTTTAGCTTCTTTTCTTTCCCCTTATCAAAAATAATTCTTTCGTTGCCCGGTTTGTAACGGATAACCTCAATAGCTTTTTGTCTGCCGTTCGGTAATTTACCTGCATTGTCTTTGTAGTAGTTACAAGGCTCTCCTCTTAAATCATACAGAGGTATGATAATATCGCCCGTTACTTCATCTTCGCATAGCAAAGGGTATTGAATTATCTTGCTGTTTTTTAGTGCTGCATATTCAGGTACACAAAGTTTATTATTCGCGGCAGTTAAGCCGATGGCTTCGCAACGGATTTGAAAATAAGATTTTTCTTTGCTTGCCTTTGCCGCCATTACTAAGCTAATTCAAACACCAAAACCTCACAATCGAATTTATCGGAAGCATCTTTAATAAGTTCTTTGCTTAAATAGTTAGATGTTATAATGAGGGTAGATTTTTTCATGTAGTCAGGTGCTTCACGATAAAAATTGACTACGTGTTCTATCATGCCAGCTTCTTCGCATACGATTATTTTTATTGCCTTTGGTATCACCACCAGAGGATGCATGACTATGCGGAATCTGGCC